>DATIFZ010000048.1:0-17662 GCA_035454925.1 Nitrososphaeraceae archaeon | reverse complement strand
AGAAGGATTGCTTCAAATAAAGAAGATAAGGGATGTTTGTAAATCAAGTAAAATTAATCTTGAATTTATTGGAACAAGGCCAACTATCGAAGAAATTAGATTGGCAAAACATGGAAGAATTGATTCCATAATTAAGGACATTGCTCTAGAAAACGATGCCACTCTGATAACGTGTGATTATGTTCAACATTTGGTATCAGAGGCACATGGAATAAAGTCTATGCTCCTTAGTTCCTCTAAGGAGGATTCAGAATTGCGGTTTGAAAAATACTTTGATAAGGATACAATGAGTATTCATCTTAAGGAAGGCACATGCCCCTATGCAAAACGAGGGGTACCTGGCAACTTGAAGGTTGTACAATTAGAAAATGAGAAACTATCATCCAAGGAAGTGGATGAAATCACAAAGGAAATTTTGGAACAATCACGCCTAAAAAAGGGTTTGAGGGAAATTAATAGGGATGGAGCTACTGTTATCCAATTGGGTAAATATAGAATTGCAATTACTAAAGAACCATTCTCAGAGGCCCAAGAAATTACTGTAGTAAGACCAATAGCAAAATTGTCATTAGAAGATTATGGACTCAGTGAAAAACTATTAGCACGGCTAACATCAGATGTAGAAGGAATAATCATAGCAGGTCCTCCTGGATCTGGAAAGAGTACATTGGCAAGCAGTCTTGCAGAGTTTTATGTCACGCAGAATAAAATAGTAAAAACATTTGAATCTCCCAGAGATTTACAAGTACCAAAGGAAGTAACACAATACGGTCCACTTGAAGGGAGTTTCGAGAACGCCGTTGATATATTATTGCTTGTGCGTCCTGACTATACCATTTTTGATGAGATAAGACGATATAGAGATTTTCAAGTTTTTTCTGATATGAAATTGGCGGGGGTTGGGATGATTGGAGTGATCCATGCTAACAAACCATTGGATGCGGTTCAGAGATTTATCGGTAGGATAGAGCTCGGAATGATACCTCAAATTCTAGACACTATAATTTTCATGGATGCAGGCATGGTAAAGAAGGTCTATGAAATATCACTCACAGTCAAAGTACCTTACAAGATGACAGAAGCTGATCTTGCCAGACCTGTAGTGGAAGTCAAAGATTTTTCAACCGGTCTAACTGAATATGAGATATACACATTTGGTGAAGAAAATGTAATTGTGCCGGTTGAACCAATAGGCGAAGCCAACGAGAACAAAATATACAAACTTGCAGAATCGAAAATCAAGGATGTAATACGACGATTTGATCCCAATCCAGAAATTTCAATCCTATCGGATAACAAGGTGAGAATTAAGGTCCAAAAAGATGTAATTCCTAGGATAATTGGAAAAGGAGGCACAACCATCAACGAACTCGAAGACATGCTTGGCGTAAAAATAGATATAGAAATGAAGACTCCTACTCTGGGCAAAGAAATATACTTTGAGGTAAGCGAATCGGGTAATGGAGTTGTTATAAAGCTAGATGAAGATACAATTGGTAACAAAGTAAATTTGTATATTGATGATGAATTTGTTTGCTCAAATCAAGTTGGAAAGAAATCGAGAATCAAAATAGACAAGAGATCGGAAAGTGGAAGAAGGATTCTAAATGCAATAATTGCAGGACAAAAAATAAGAATTTTTCAAACTGATAACGGTTAGTCCTATGCAAAAAATAATAATGGCGATTGCTCCACCTTAGATTCTTTTCAGATACTGAAATTTTTGATATTTCACTTACTAATTCTGTAAATCGTGCCATCCTCAAATGATAGCACGTAGAGCAGTCCATCGGGTCCTGTCTTTATATCGGTAATCCCTGAGAAGCCCTCGCCAAATATTAGCGAATCAAGTTCCTTGGTATTATCCGCCACGCGATCTTCAAGTCCCGGATCGGTAAATTTGAAATCCACTCTATCTTCGTTTAACTCGAATCTGTACAGATTACCATAGCCAATATCACCTACAAATGCGTTATTAGCATATTTCGTACCCAATTTATCCGAATTCAAGAATTCAATATCAGTTATGCCAATAGAATTCTTAAAACTCAATATAGGATCCTTGTAATTTGAATCTGGAAAATTCACTAAATCTTCTTGTGAAATTCCAGTCTCTGATATTGGGCCCATGGTTAATTTCCAGCCACTGTTGAATCCAGGACTAACTAGGTTAATTTCATCGAATGTTTTTTCACCGTTTTCCGTGTCCCATAAGGCGCCGTTAACAGGATCTATGCCTAGACCAAAGCTGTTTCTTATTCCATATGCTTGATACCAATTTATAGGATCATTAGAGTTGTCACTCTTGAAAGGATTATTAGGTGCCGGAGAACCATCGTTTGCGTTAGTTTTTAAAATTGCCCCACTAAAGTCCGGATCAGGACCATTAATTATATTTTGATCTTTCCCATTACGTTGTAACTCTCCAGTTACTGAATATAGGTATCCATCATTACTTGCAACTAATTTTCCTCCTTGATGATTGGTGGCAGGAGTTGCAGGAAGATCCATAAACTCTTGTTCATTTGTTAGCTCCGGACCAGGTGCCAAGGCGTATTTGTATATTCTATTTATCAGCTGACCGTCCTTTACCGTAGCGTACAAAAATACATTTTCACCAACTTTTTCTATTCCCAGTAGTCCGCGTTCGTTCTTATTATCAACGCTTAGAGATACCAATGGCGGTGATTGAAGCTCTCCATTGCTAATCAGCCTCACATTTCCATCTTTTTCCAAGACTAAAATATTATTTTGATCCACAAATAGCATACTGGTAGGAGATGAAATTCCACTTACAAAAGCCTCTACTTTAAGATTAGGATCTTTTACTGATGGTTGTGCATATAATAAATTATTTTGTGGCATAATTGCAATTGTGAAAAAAAGTAAAGAAATGACAAATAATTTTTTCATACTCAGAACAAAGATACTCTGTAATTATTATATTTTGCCTATGGGTGATTCACATATCTTTTATACTCAGGTTTCCTCCGACAAGATGCCATCAACCAGAAGTATAGTTCTCAGTTGTCTTGCCAGATCAGTAACAGAGACAATACCCACAACCTTTCCGTCTGATAGTATGGGCAACCTACGTATTTTGTGATTGACCATCCTTTGTACAGCTACTTCTACTGGAGTATCAGGACTTGCGTAAGTTTGTATTTTTGACATTATAGTTCCTACCTTAACTTTAGAGGATACTAGATCCTTATTACAGATTTTCTTGACAAAATCCTTCTCAGTGATTATACCTATAGGAACGTTTTCTCTCTCCACAATAAGAGAGCTTATGCGTTTTTCAGTCATGATATTCGCAGCTTCCTTAGCTGTAATCCCTTCATCAATCGAAATCACATTCTTTGTCATTATATCCTGCACGCTGTCGTTCAATAGACAATCTTAATACTCATCAAAATAAAAACCTAAGTCCTCAGATAACAATATGTGTGGATTGTTGTTCACTTTCTAAGAAGCAGACCTTGGCATTACAAATAAATTAAAATTACTAGTTCCTGACAGTTAAGGTGGAGTCTAAGTGAAGGCAGGAATAGTTGTTTTTCCAGGGAGTAACTGCGATCGGGATGTGCACCATATTCTAAATGATGTTATAGGAATTAGTGCCCAATATGTTTGGCACACAGAAAAAACGATAGATGACTATGATGCTCTAATCTTACCTGGAGGATTCTCGTATGGAGATAGACTACGGGCAGGAGTAATAGCAGCTAAAAGCCCCATAGTCGATGCAATAATGAAAAAAGCTGACGAAGGATTACCAATTCTTGGAATTTGCAATGGATTTCAAATACTAGTAGAAGCCGGATTACTACCTGGGGCACTAGTCAAAAATGATAAATTAAAATTTTCTTGCAGATGGTTGGAAATTGAGGTATTAAATGTTAATACCCCATTTACGAATTTATTTGGGTTAAACGATGTAATCAAAATACCTATTGCACATGGACAAGGCAGATACGTAATAGATGATGATAAGCTAAATGAGCTTCATCAAAATAACCAGATTGTTTTCAAGTATAAAGATAAAAATCCTAATGGATCTACTGAGATGATTGCAGCCGTTTGCAACAGGAGGGGAAATGTTATGGGATTAATGCCACATCCTGAGCGGGCATCGGAATCAATTCTTTCACCCAACAAAACAAGTAGAAATGCGGGATTGATATTCCAATCATTAAAGAATTTTTTAACTCCACACATAAAGAGTTAATTCAATTGATGTAGAATGCTAACAAAAAAAGAAGAAATTCATCTGTTAAAAAAATTGGGTAGGAAACCCAACCTTTTAGAAATTGATATGATAGATGCCGAATGGTCTGAACATTGTTCTTACAAGTCGTCAAAAAAATTTGTAAGATCATTACCATCACGCGGTAAAAGGGTAATAATCGGTCCAGGATATGATGCAGGTGTATTGGATATTGGTGATGAAGACGTAATAACCGTTCATATTGAAAGCCACAATCATCCTTCAGCTGTTGAGCCATATGGAGGTGCCGCAACTGGTGTCGGCGGAGTGATAAGGGACATTATTTCGATGGGAACAAGGCCAATTGCTCTATTGGATGCACTTCGATTTTCTTCGTTGACTGAAGAGAGTAACGCGTCAAAGTCTAAGTGGTTATTTAAGAATGTAGTAAATGGGATTGCTGATTACGGTAATTGCATAGGTATTCCTACTGTGGGGGGGGACATAGAATTTGATAACTCCTTCAAGGATTATTGCCTAGTGGATGTTGCCGCAATTGGTCTTGGCAAGAAGAATCAGATTATATCAAATCATGCGGAAGACGATGACCTCGTAATACTTGCCGGGAATCCAACAGGAAAAGATGGAATACGCGGGGCGTCTTTTGCCTCAAGATTACTCGATGATGAGGAGGATAGATCTGCTGTTCAAATTCCCGATCCATTTTTGGAGAAATTATTGATTGAGGCTACAATAGAAGCAGCAGATAGCAAGTGCATTAATGCCATGAAAGATCTCGGGGGTGGAGGATTATCTTGTTGTCTTTCTGAGTTATCCGACCTAGTAGATATGGGAATTGAGGTTGAGCTATCTGCCGTTCATACCAAAGTACCTGACATTTCGCCAAACGAGATAATGATTTCAGAATCACAAGAAAGAATGGTATATGTAATAAGCAAAGAAAAATTATCCAAGTTTGAAGACATATTCAACAAGTATGGCATAACATATTCGATTATTGGTAAGGTAAATGGTAAAGATAATCTGAGAATCCATTACGGAGGAAAACTAATTGCCGATATATCATGCAATTTGATGGTTAATGCACCGCCGGCGAATAGAAAGTCAAGGAAACCAACATATTTGAAAAGTCCAAATAAAAGGATTCTCCAACTCAAGGTCGATGATTATAGTAAAACATTACTTCGATTGCTATCAAATCCTACAGTTGGTAATAAAAGATGGATATTTCAACAATATGATCATGAAGTAGGTCTGAGAACGGTTATAAAGCCTGGAGCAAATGGATCAGTCATAAGAGTAAACGACAACAAATTTGTGTCTATAAAATTAGACGGAAATTCAAAACACTGTTATCTTGATCCTTATTATGGAACACTAGGTTGTTTGTCTGAGGCATGTAGAAATGTTATATCTACGGGCGCAGAGCCAATCGGAATTATCGATCATCTACAGTTTGGCAGTCCTGAAAATCCTCAAATATTTTGGACGTTCATGAAGTCAATTGATGCGATCATAGATTTTTGTAAATTTATGCGCATCCCAGTAGTAGGAGGAAAGGTCAGTTTTTACAATGAAACAATGAATTTTCCTATTAAACCATCACCTGTAATTGGCGCTATTGGATTAATCAAAGATCGAAGACATATTACTAGTAATGTTGGAAATTTAGGAGATACGTTATTTATCATAGGACAAACAAAGGATGAATTAGGTGGTTCCGAATACTTCCATGCAGTGTCTCACCCAGAATACGGAAAAGTACCAAAGGTAGACTTAAAAATTGACAAGAAAAATGGTATGGCCGTGCTGGCATTAATACACAAAGGATTGATCAGTTTCGCACATGATTGTTCAAAAGGCGGTATCGGAATTGCGCTAGCTGAATTAGCCATTTCTAGTAATCTAGGAATAGACATTGACCTGGAACGAATTCCAAGTAATTGTAAACGACAGGACCACTTGCTTTTTTCGGAAAGTCATTCTAGATTTATCATAGGGACCAATCAAGCAGATAAAGTTAGAAGAATATTAAGTACTCGAAAATGTGTTTTTTCTGAAATAGGTAAGGTCGACGGAACAAATATACTGAATTTGAGCAACTCCGGTGAACAAATAATAAAACTAACGATCAGTGATCTAGAGAAGGCCTATAATACAATGAGTAATATTATGGACGGCTCCTAGTCACAAATTTATTTGGAGTAAGTTTTAATTAAATGGATCAAGAAGAGATGATCGATAATGGTTCATGAGAATTGTGGAGTCGTCGGCTTTTTTTCTCTGGATCACCATAATGTGGTACCATATGTAATTGATTCGTTGCGTTCTCTGCAGCACAGAGGACAAGAGGCATGGGGCTTTGCCGTGCCATCGAAATCCCCCTACAAAAATTTGGGTTTGGTATCTGCATCAAGAAATTTTAGATATATTGTTAGAAAATTCAATTCTCATGCTGCTATCGGTCATGTAAGATATTCTACATTTGGAAAAAGCAATTTAGATAATGCACAGCCTCTAAAAATCAAAGATCTGTGCATAGCGCATAACGGCACCATAGCCAACGTTGAAGAATTATCAAACATGGTAGGAGGATGCACTTTTTCTCCACAAACAATGACGGATACACTACTAGCCGCACAAAGATTAATGATGCATCTTGAAAAAAATGACAACATGGTTGAAGCACTTCGGGTATTAAAAGAGGAAATGATAGGCTCTTTTTGCTTTACACTTCTGACTGATGATGGTTCGGTTTATGCTGTCCGTGATACACGTGGATTCAGACCTCTAGTACTAGGTCATATTGAAGAATCGAATACATATATGATATCATCTGAATCGTGTGCTATTGATACCGTTGGTGGTAAACTCATAGGGGACATCCAACCTGGAGAGTTGTTGAAACTAAGCTCAAAGGGTATCGAAAGGCAACAGTTTTCTACTAGTGAATATCATTCACATTGTGCTTTTGAATTTACGTATTTCGCACATCCAAGTTCTGTCATTGAAGGAGTAAACGTATATGAGGCCAGGAAAAAAATGGGCCACAATCTAGCAAAAAAATATCCCGTCCATGATGCGGATGTAGTCATACCGGTTCCAGATTCCGCTCGACCTGCGGCTTTAGGTTACGCCGAAGAACTGGGAATCCATTTCGAAGAAGGTTTATTAAAAGACAGATATAGGAAAAAAGGGTCGATGAGAAGCTTTATTGAACCTTTTCATGGAGAGCGTATTGAAATTAACAAAGGTATTATTCCTATACCAGAAGTAATCAAAAGTAAAAACGTCGTAGTAATTGATGATAGCATAGTTAGAGGCACAAGTTCACAATCCATTATAAAGATTCTACGGTCTGCTGGCGCATCAAAGATTACACTCATAGTTACTTTTCCACCAATAAAATATCCATGCTATGCAGGAATTGACTTCCCGTCCCAAGACGAACTTTTGGCCTTCCAGAATCAACAATTCGGTGATCTCCAACTCGAATCTGCAATTGCCAAAAGCATTGGAGCGGATAAAGTAATTTACAATGATACCGTTACTTTAGCACAGGCTATTGGGATTGATGAAAAAGAATTGTGCTTCTCATGTTCTAATGGTAATTACAAGCCGCTAGGAATAAAGCCTGTATTTAAGACTCGGGCTGAAGTAAAGGGAGAAGTTTAGATTAACCTTACAATAAATTTTACAGCACGTTTGGACAATTAGTGATTAGTGGCTGATAGTAAATATGGTCCAATAAATTGCTTAAATATTTGAAAATTGAATTAATCTGAGTTGAAGAAATTAAATCTTCTTCTCTTTTGCGTTGCAGGAGTAGTTTCGATATCTATTATCATTTATCTTGTGATTCAGTACTATCAACGTCCTGACTATGTTCTGGAAGTCGATGCAATGAGGGAGGACCAGTCACTTTTCACAAATAGCAGGATAATACTCACAAACACAGGAAAAGAGCCAATTACTAATGTGAAGGTATTTTATGGAGTTAAGAACGAAACAATTCGAACTATTAATCCTGGAGAAAAAATATCACTCTCGCCTCCGGAAGGTAGTAATCTGAATCTTGTCAGAATTTTAGCAGACAATGGGATAAATATTACAGCAGGATATCGAACTCCCATCAAGATGCCAGGGATGATGGGCTCATAAAAATCAGCTTTTTTCTCACTATTAATAGAAAGTCCATTTGTATAGAGTAACTTGAAAGTATTTTGTATTCAGAACGACTAAAATTCATGACATTAAAATAACCGATCGTCAATTTTTTGTTATTGAAAAATTCAGTGTTCAAGTCGCTATGTCAGGAAATAATCAAAGTTGATAATTCAATTAGATCTGCCGGAATTACAAATGAAGACGGTGTAATATTGCACATTAGTCACCGCAAAGGTATCAAATCATTACTTTCTTCCGAAGAACGCGCTCAGTATGCTATTACTGCTGCAACCAGGCAATTTACAAGACTTAGGTGGGAAGTCTTATTGGGAAAGATACAATATGCAAGTTCTCATTACTCCAAACTTATTCGGGCCACTATCCCAATCACAGACGATAATAGAAAATTATCATTTGTTATAATACTATCTCTGGACGCGGGAACAGACAATTTTCATGAAATAATAGTAGAAAAGATAATTCCACTGATAAAGCGGAAGAAATCGGCGTTGATAAAATCCTGACGCCAAAGTGAAGAATAATTAAAGTATTTTGAGTTTATTTATTTTGCAGAAAATCCGCCATCAATGGTCAGAGTAATTCCTGTAATCCAATTTGCGTCATCCGAACATAAATAAACGACGGCTCCAGAAATATCGCTAGTGTTTCCAATCCTCCTTAGAGGAAACGATGATTCCAATAGTTCCTTAGATTTTTCATCCTGTAGGTAAGGCTCTATCATGGGACTTCTAATTGTGGATGGCACAATGCAATTACATCTAATACCATATTGACCATACTCGACTGCAATACTCTTTGTAAACATTATGATACCAGCTTTGGTAGCGCCGTATATAGATAAGGGAACATTTGGAATAGCGCGTATTCCCAGCAATGATGAAATATTTACTATGTTTCCATTTTTCTTTTCCATTATTATTGGTAGGACTGCCTTGGTCATCTGAAAAGTCCCGATCAGATTTGTAGATATAAGGTTGTCCCATTGATCCTCACTCATTTGGTGAAACGGAGTTGGGTCATTTAGAACGCCAGCATTATTTACAAGAATATCCACAGTATCAAACGAAGATATAGTTTGTTCAATGACATTCAGTACTTCTGCTTCTTTAGTAATATCCGCACTTACCGCAAGCAAACTACTACTATTATCATTATCTGAAATAACCTTTGTCAATTTTGAACGGTTTCTACCTACGAGAGTCACCTTGCAACCTTCTTTAAGTAGCCGTTCGGTCGTGGACCTTCCTACTCCCCCACCAGCGCCCGTAACAATCGCAACCTTTCCTTTGAGACTCATATCATAAACAATACATCTATAATCTTTTAAAGTTTAAAGAAATATAGATACTTTAAATTTGTAATTAATTTGTATTCAAAGGATGAAGCACCCCCTTTCCATTTACAAGCAGGGATTTTCCCCCAACTGTATTACCTTAGGAATCATTGGTGGAGGACAACTTGGAAAGATGATTGGAATCGAAGCAAAAAGAATGTCGATGAAGCTTGCTTATTTAGATCCGGATATGAACTGTCCTGCATCAGCCCTTGCTGATCAAATGATAGTGAGTGATTTCAAAGATGAAAAATCTATTTTGGAACTAGCCGAAAAAGTTGACGTATTAACTTATGAAATTGAGCTTGCAAACTCTTCAGTTTTGAGAGATCTTGAATCAAGAGGACATTTGATTTATCCATCTTCTGGGGTATTGAACACAATTCAGAACAAACTTCGACAAAAGAATTTCTTAGAATCAAAAGGTATGCCTGTTCCAGCATTCGAAGAAGTCACTTCAGTAGAACAAGTAAAAAAAATTTGTAAGGAATTTGGTTATCCGTCAGTATTGAAGGCATGCGAGGATTCCTATGATGGGAGAGGAAATTTTTTAATCAGATCTGCAACTGACATTGAAAGAGGAATCAAGTATTTTGAAGGCAGACGATGCATGATAGAAAAATATATTCATTTTACAAAAGAGATTTCCGTGATGGTTGCTCGCAATATTCGTGGACAAATCGTGTCGTTTCCTGTGGTGCAAAACATACATACAAACGGTATTTTGGATACGACTATAGTTCCATCAGGAGAAAATAGAAGGGTAGAATCCTATGCAAAGTCGGTAGCTGAAAAAGTAGTAAAGTCATTAAAAGGTGTTGGTGTATTTGGTATCGAAATGTTTTTGAAAGACAATAAGATAATGATTAACGAAATAGCCCCTAGACCTCATAACTCTGGTCATTATTCAATTGAAGCATGTAGCGTTTCACAATTTGAACAACACATTAGAGCTATACTCGGACTACCGCTAGCAGAACCCAGATTGCTATCTCCAGTTGTCATGATAAATATTTTGGGGATTCCTGATTACTCTGGAGAGTATTCGTTTAAAGGAATCGAAAACGCTTTGTCGGTTCCTGGTCTCAAACTACATTTTTATGGTAAAAGGATTACAAAACCCCAGAGAAAATTGGGCCATTTTACTGTCACCGCAGAAAGGATAGAGGAAGCGTTATCTAGAGCTAGAAGAGTAAGGAAGTTGTTAACAATTGGAAAGCGAAGTGGAAATTAACAATAAAAACAAGCCACTTGTTGGCATCATTATGGGAAGTGACTCTGACCTGCAGGTAATGAACCAGGCAGCGGAATTTTTAGACAAGAACCATGTTCCGTATGAAATGCAAATAGTCTCAGCTCATAGAACACCCGAACTAATGTTCGAATACGCGAAAAGTGCAAAAAAACGTGGTTTAAGGGTAATAATTGCAGGAGCTGGTGGATCTGCACATTTGCCAGGCATGATCGCATCACTGACTACCTTGCCTGTAATAGGCGTTCCTATAGAGAGTCATAATTTAAAGGGGTTTGATTCTCTACTGTCCATTGTTCAGATGCCAACGGGAATTCCTGTGGCCTGTGTTGCAATAAACGGTTCTATGAACGCGGCAATCTTGGCGTGTCAAATCTTGGCACTAAGTTCAAAAAATATATCAGCATATATTGAAGAACACAGAAAAAACTTGCGCCATAGTGTAATCAAAAAAAGAGAACGAATGAATAAAAAGTAGCATTGCCCTCCCGGTATTAATTTATGAAATGTACAACATAATTATAAATAGCGCCACAGTGATGCCTAGTGAGGCTTTTGTTATGTTCATTGACTTATTCAAAGCCTTAGCATAATTATCAAATTGGTCGCTACCCATTAATTTTATTTCCGAATAGCCTTCCAAATATGAGGCAATCGCAGACGTTGAAGTTGTATCTGATAGTGCCTTATGAGAGATTTCTCTAAAGGCACAAACAATATCTTTTCCAGTAGTAACATCACCTAGTGCATAATATCCTTGGCGTGTCCTTTTTCCAGAGCTAGTGTGTGTGTCAGATGAGCAAACTTCTAACATATTCAAACCCTGTTTGTTTAATTCATCAAGAATTTTTTCTCGCAGTCCATTTACAAAATTATTCGAGTCTGACCAACCGATAAGGTAATCATGATTGTCTATTTGAAAATTAATAACGCCAATCCCGGCTCCCCCAAGTTCAGCAAATTTGATGCTTGAATTCATGGAGTTAGCATATCCAACTTTGTACGAGTGATATTGGCATTCCTTAAGTTTATTCAAGGATCTTAGAGCGAGATTACAGATGACCTCTTCTTCTTCCGATGATATCTTCTTTCCTAATCCATTATGTGCATCAACTACCATGATGCTAAAGTATCCCCCTTCAGTTCCATATTGTTCGATTCTTTCTCGGATGGAATATGGCAAATCTTCCATACCTCCATCTTTTGAGACGATCATGATTACATTGGTTTTAAAATTTATACAGGTTAGAGTAAAATCATTTGATTTTAATTGTAAAGGCAAGGAACACACGTTGCCTCTATTTTTAACAACGGAGTTTTTTAGCGATTCGAGATATTTGTTGACTTCCCCGTTTGTAGGTAGATTTTTAGAATGGTCAGAAACACTGTGTAGAACTATTGCATTGTTTTCAAAGAACTTAAACATCTTGTACGGCAAATCACTTCCACCTATTGGATTAAATGGACCAGGATGTACATCTGGCAAGACGACATATACGCTATTATCTTGATACCTCTCAAATTTAATCATCAAAGTTTTTATTTTATCTATTTTGGATCTTGAGTCGAATATATCCTCCATTTTTTCTTGTTTATTTTCTGTCCATGCCGATAGAAACGCCTGTAGAATTCTAAACGTGCTTTTTATTTGAGGATATCCAGCTCTGTCAGCTAATATAGACCATACAACTCCAACAATATAGATAGTCGAACCTAGGACAAGTACTCCAAGATAATCCTGCAGAATCAATGTGGCGGAATATGGTAACAAGTTAGAAAAAAGTATCACAGGCATCACAAATGAAATTAGTATAGATTTAGGCATTCTTGCTCCAAAGACGGACGTAAAAATACCGTAGCGAAGTCCGCTCGCTATGAATAATCCTCCAAGACAGTAACTAAGAATGGTTGCATTTTTGGTAAATATAACATTTGACAATAGTCCTATCAAGATAGTTACTAGCCAAAGAGAGTTTGAGAATGCCGCAACATGAATCACTTTTGAAATCTTGTTTGTCGGAGTACCTCTAAGCAAGAATAAATCCAGAAAAAATCCCGCACAAATGATGACAACACTTAAAATTAAATGAAGGTACAGTTCTATAACAGAATACGATTCATGATTAATGCCTACAATCACTAACGACGATATAATTGCAATAATTGCAGAAGTCTTATACGAAGATGGGTTTAATAGTGTAAAATACCACCTTCTATGGATATCAGTTACACTATCTTCACTTATCAATTAAGTTACTGTTGAAATTCTATACTGGAAAAACTATTCTAATGATAATTGATATTCCGATAAGAGCACCGGTAACACCTAGTATAACTTCTGGTTTTACTTTTACACCTCGGGTTTCATCTTCAAAAAACCTCAATAAACCTGCGCTTGATGCAGGCAACGGTGCATTTTTCTTCTTTCCTTCTCCCAATGTGAAATTTCTTGATGAATCATCTCTTAAATACATTCCGTTTTATTTCACATTATAATTAGATAGTCTTAATATTTCATTGATAAAATTACTTTTTTCTAAGATTTTAACATAATAGTCAATGACTCTCAATCTTTGTTCCTCTTCAATTAAATTTGTGTCGGTGCCTAATTTATCAATAAGTTCTGCCAACCTATTTCCAATTTTTACGTTTAAGCTATCCGTATGGTATAGCTCATCTGGAATTCTGGGATCTTTCACCGGTTCTTGTGTTTCAGTACTGGTTTTGTTCCCACAAATAATACACTTAGTTTCGTTATTTTTTCTGACTTGTATGCCACTGCATTTCTCGCACGGTTCAGATAGTAGCGTTCCTCCCTTGAGTAGGAATTCCGCTGCATCTTTCAAATTTTGTTTATACTTTTTGTCAGATACTGACATCTTCAGCATTTAACCTATCACTAATGTAAATTAAAGTCTTCTCATCCAGCTCAAATTATTCAGATTGCAATCGTTGATTTCATGGTATTCGTATATCCCAATTCTCTACTCAAACAAGTAATCTTTGATACTTGACCTGCATCGGGCAAGGCTTAATAATGAGAATACTTCAATTCTGATTAATCATAATATGGCGGTGATATGCAAAAAATGTGGACTACCAAACGACCTATGTGCATGTGGCGAGCTGGATAAAGAAGACACTAGAATTGTAATAAGACTTGAGACAAGAAGATTTTCAAAAACTACTACTATGATCGAAGGCATTGATCCAAAGTTGAGTGATATACAACACATTGTTAAAGAATTGAAAAGCAAATTAGCGTGTGGTGGAACTGCAAAAGATGGTTTCATAATGTTGCAGGGAGATCACAGGGAAGACGTAAAGTCTTATCTAGTGAAATTTGGTTTCACTGAATCTGCAATAGAAGTACAATAGTAACTTAAAGTTTCAATTAAAGGAATCAAGTTTTAATAATAATGTATTTGATTCTAAACTAACTAAAAAAATAAAAACAAAAAATAAGTATTTGTTGGTCGACTTACATCGATTTACCAATGATGTTTTTCATCAGGAATCAGACCTATCTGACCTGATTCGAAATATTTGTCCAGTTCTCTTATCCAACTTTCCTTTGCAGAACCTCCGCCCAAGCCTTTTCTTCTCAAATAGAAAGCAATTACTGCTAACAAGAACACCGCAAACATTATTGTTCCAAATATGTAGACCATTACATCATAGAACAAGGGATCGTACGATGGACCGATTTGACCGATCAGACTGTGTAGTGTATTTCCAATCATTGTAAAGAGTCCTTCAATTCCGCTCATTATCTATTAGCACATTGGTGCTATGATATATACATTTTGGTGAGATTGTGGAAACAGGCCTAAAATCTAATATATATTCGCAATTACTACGAAAATCGAAAAAGATATTCAAAGAGTAGAACAATTTCATTGAATAGAGATCCGTCTTGAGAGCGGAACACATATAGAAAATTTATGAAGCTTTTTCACTAGCAAGATTGTGGAAATAAAATAAAAAAATAGTAGTAAAGTAGCGCTACGCGCTTACGGATTTTTTACCCCTGCTCATCACAATAAATGCAGCAGCTACGGCGCCAAATATTGCGACAATTGCACCGGTGTAGATCGCAGCGTCACCGATGTTCTTGCCAAAGAAGGCAGTTCCAGAACCATATGCACCAGCTTGTTGAGCATTGGATACCTTTTCCTTAGCTAAGCGAAGTTGTTCTTCAACACTAAGTGCTCCGGTATTTTGGCCCGTTGTGTATTGTGCACTTGCGGTTTGATAGAAGGTTATCGCTAAAGGTCCCATTGCAATCAGTATTGATGCTATTGTAACGACGGTAAGTGAGTTCATACTAAAGTTGTAAGTTTGAATCCAATTATTTAACTTTATTGGTGTAAGTAAATATTAACTGAAATTTTCAATCTCCCGCACGCCAAATTTAGGAATTTCTAGTTACACTTCTTATAAGTAACATTTAAGATGCTCATTATTGATTCGTACTTCAATGGCTCGAATTCATGCACATACACATGGAAAATCACACTCAACACGACCCATCTCTTTCAGTTCTCCTTCTTGGATTAATCAGAAATCGGAATTGTCTACAATTATAGTTCAACTTTCAAAGGACGGGCTTAGTCCAAGTGAGATCGGAATTAAGATGAGGGATCATTATGGAGTTCCATTAATAAAGCCAATATTAGGTAAGGGGATAAACGAGCTTCTTGAAGAAAATAATTCTAGTCCAGAAATGCCCGAAGACCTTAACCAACTTGTTCAAAAGGCATTAGCTCTTCAGAAACATCTAAAGGTGCATAACACTGACAAGAGGAATATCCGTTCTCTAGAGTTGATAGAAGCTAAAATCCACAGACTTTCAAGATACTATAAAAGGAAAGGAAAAATTTTGCAAAATTGGAAATATGCAGCTGTTATTGCTAGACTTGAATAATGAATTAAATGGGTTATAGCGAATTTAATGAAAATATAAATTCTTTAAGTGAAAAAGTAAGAAACCTAATTGACGAAAAAAAGGATATTTTAATAGTATCTAGTTCTTCATGTGACGGAATTATTTCAGCCAGTATATTGATTAGATCAATTTGGAAATCTGGTGGAAAAGCAAGCGCACGTTTCGTGAGTAATTTTACTCAAGAAAGTATTGATCAATTGAAGAATGAGGATCACGAATTTTATTTTTTTACCGATATTGGTATTGGTTTCACCGAACTCTTCAATAAGCTTTTTTTGAAAAACTGGCTCATAATCGATCACAAGAAACTTTCCTTTGCCGAAATAGCCACTGATGATAATAGCGCCATATTAAATCCCTGGAAATATGATATTGACGGAAGGAAAGAAATTTCCTCAGGTGGAATCTCTTATCTTGTAGCAAAAAATTTGGATAAAAAATTTGCGGATCTATCTTCTCTCGCAATAGTTTCAGCGCTGGGAGATTCCCAAGATGTAGGCGACAAAAGATCACTTGTTGGTCTTAATAACGAGATACTTGATATTTCAAAAAAAAGTGGAGCAATTCGAACAGATATTGATCTTTTGTTGTCTTTTAATGAATCTCTCCCCATTCACGAATCCATTGCTAACACTTTTGTTCCATATTTACGTGGATTAACCTGTAACGGAACCAAGTGTCTTGAAACCGTGAAGAAAACTAATATTCCATTGAAAAAAAATGGAAGATGGAGAACAATAGCCGATACTACCCAAGAAGAAAAGTTTCTGATAATTGAAAGCATTAAGGACTTCCTTAATTCTCAAATTAACGATAACATTGAAAAAATAGAAAGAATGTTAATAGGGTATAACTACTTTCTTCCAACTGAGGAATACGGTAGCCACCTGTATGAGGCACGCAGATTTTCAGAGTTATTGAGTTCCTGTGCCCTGAGTAAAAAAACAGGATTGGGTGTGAGTATTTGTCTTGGTGAACGATCAAGCGCTCTTCAAGAGGCGGTTACTGATGAGCAGGAATTTAAGTATGGTTCACATAAGCTTGTGTCAAAAATCCTAAAAGAAAAATGGAGATTTTCTGATAAAGGTTCGTATGTAATTATTAATGCCGATGGGATCATTGAACCCGATTACGTACGTTACCTTTCACGTTTGTTGACTTCACATTACCAGTTCAATAACAACAAAGTAATCATACTGAAAACAGCTATTGATGAAGTCTATTCCAAATATTTACTTGGCCCATTGAATGAAAGTGTTGATGTAGAACAAATGACCAAGGAGTTATCAGACAAGATTGAGGGAATTACTCTCACATTTAGCAATAGCGATGGACAGATGATCATAAATCCACTCCAAGAAGATTCACTTATGTCTATTATTTTGAAACAATTTAAGATTCCACTATGAGAGAAGGATTTAATATCAAGTCCCGTATGAAAATACTCTTTGACAGTAAGAAGGAGCTTGATACTGTGATCAACGTGCTCGTCCCAGATAATGTTCGTATTCCTGAAGGATTGAAAATTGATATTAAATCAAAAAATAACTATCTAATAATTGATGTTTATTGCAAAAATGGTTCAGGAACGTTCCTTAATACAATAGATGAGATCCTAGAGCACATATCACTATCAAGGACATTGACAGCCAATGATTGATCCCAAAATTGTGAAGGATAATCCTAATCTCTTACGAGAGATGTTACAGA
>DATIFZ010000047.1:0-7011 GCA_035454925.1 Nitrososphaeraceae archaeon | reverse complement strand
GGATCCTCTTCTCCAAGTAATACAAAATTCTATGAACCTCCAACCTTGACGGTGAAAGCAGGCACAACAGTAACTTGGAAGAATACGGACTCTACACTACATACCGTAACTTCAGGAAGTGCTGAGGGTGGCGAACCAGGTAAAGACTTTGACTCAAGTTACTTGGCAGGAGGAAAGACTTTTCAGTGGACGTTTAGTACCCCAGGAACATTTGACTACTTTTGTACTCTTCATCCGTACATGAAGGGTCAGGTAGTGGTAAACTAAATCTCCCCTTTCTCTTTTATTTAGAATAAAATTCAGGAATCAATATTCTTCTGATTTATTTTTTCTGGAGCTGTGACTCTGATAGTACTTAATAGTACAAAATAAAATAATAATAACTTGATTAAATTAAGACTCTACTACCGGACCCAATAATCTTTAAGCTTGTTTATCAGTTTACTATTATTGTCAAAGTTTTGATCAGCCGGTGGGTTATGAAAAATTTTACTATCTATATTTTGCAATTTGCTGTAACTCTTTTGCAAATCAGGTAATAGTGGATCATCTATATTGTTCAATAGTTTGTTAACATCTCTCATAGTTAGTATTGATAATACTAATTTACTATCATCTGGAGAAATTACTGGAATTTCAGATAGTGCAGTCTTACTTATCAATTCAAAATAGTCTAGAATTGAATCTAAAGGACGTAACATAGGTGGGTCGTATATCATAACAGATTCAATTGTTCCCTCTGTAGTTGAAACACTTGACAAATGCTCAAAATATACCATTCCTTCGAATTTATCTACATTATTGGTAACAACCAGTGATTTAACATTCAACTCTCTCATTATATGAACAGCATCATTAATGGTTGTGTTCCGATTTATGTTATAGAAATCAGAAGTCATCACATCTCTTATGAGATAATTTTTTAACTTAGAATCATGTTTCTTGTCCTTTAAAATTTGCGTCCTTATGTTTGTAACATAATTCTTGTATATATAATTATTCTTGCCAGAAATAATATTTGAAATTATGACCGATATAACGGTCGGAATAAGCAAAGTATAACTTCCAACGATTTCAATCCCTATGACAATTGCAGAAATAGGAGTCCTAGTACTTGCAGTAAAGAAAGCGAGTATTGATATCAAAGTGGCAGATGTCGTGTCAATAAACATGAAGATTCCAAAAGAATGAAACAGTGTAATTAGAGCTGAACCAATAAGTCCACCTATAACCAGTGAAGGGCCGAGTAGACCAGTGCTATTTCGCGATCCATTAGAAACTGAGGTGGCAAAAATTTTCATTATGATTACAGGGAACATTATCCACAATGGAAAAATCTGATGATTACCAAGCGCTGCAACTTGTAACCAGCCGTAACCGGTACCTAATATTTCGGGAAATCCGATTGCGAATATTCCAATAATTGCTCCACCTAGAGCAGGCTTTAAGTAAAGTGGAATTTTCATGTCCTCGAAATGTTTTTGAAAAGTCTGAACGGTCCTTACATATCCTATTCCTATTAATCCTATCATGGCAGCAATTAGACCATATGCCCCTATGGATTGAAGACTTGTTTTGGTAATAAATTCCTGAGGAATATACAAGAAAGACGGCCAATCCAGAATAATACCTGAAATAATATAACTTGTTATTGACGCTAAGAACGCTGGATACAGAGACTTTATAACGAAATCTCTTCGATACAGCAATTCTAAACTGAATATTGCTCCTCCAAAGGGTAACCTTAAGATGCCTCCTATTGTAGAACCCATTCCCGCCGCAATCGCAATACGAATTTCCTCTTGATTTAGTTTGAAAAATTTGCCTATTATAGATGCCAGTGTGGATCCTGTATTTGCTAGAGAATCTTCAACCCCACCACTAGTTCCGCTTCCAATAGCCAGTATACTGGAAAATGATTTTAACGACGAAATTTTTAGACTAAATTGGTTTTTCTTATTATGAAATTCATCACTGATCTCGTCTATTCCATTTTTGCCTAGCGCTGTTGAGAGTTTTGTAGAAAGTATTCCTATAATCAAACCAATTAGACCTAAGGCTACTGGAATAAGCCAGGGTTTTAAGACATAAAGTGAATAGTCAGAAGACAGGCTTGCGACATCTTCTGGATATGGCTGAATATATCTCACTATGTCACTAAGAAAAAAAGAAGAAAAAATTCTAACAGCCTCAAAGCCGATTACCACCAGGAATCCTGATAGAACTCCTATGATAATTCCAATGACTGTCCATTTTCTAAGGTATACAAGGTCTAGGGTTGTCCAGTCAAATCTACCTACAAATCTTTCTATATGTCTTGATAAATTCAATTTGATTTATGGACATTGTGATGAAAATATAGGCTCATATTCATTGAGCTCAGTTAATGTTTACTATTTTTGTTAAAATTATTATACATGATGATATCTCAATTTTTTAAGGAATATTGAATTAATTTTATGGGCCACACAACGCTCAAATCATAATACTACTTTAAATTACTCAGAAAATATTCGATACAACAATGAATATGCTTTTGTTGGTGAGTGCGATATTTTGTGCAGTGTTATTGCTTTTCGTCGCGTACGCATTTATCAACAATAGTGATTTCAAATTAATTAATGAACAGCCAGATTCTGCAACTTCGGAAATTGACACATCCTCTGAAAATGAGACTACAAACGAAACAGAAAACCAATAACTAGCAGTTAAATTTGTTAGATTTCGTAAAGTATCCTTTGGCTTAATTTGGCTAGCTTACTTTCAGATCAAATAAGACCTGTTCCATTTTTATAGGAATAAAATTGATCCCCATGACGCTTATTTGAACTGAATACTCGCCTTCTTGACTAAATTTATACGGGATATTGACGATTCCCTCTGCTGTGTGCAGTAACGGTTGTCCAGTTGAAGATGACGCCCTGAATACTTCGTTATTCATTTTCGATATTGAGAGATCATAGTCTACATGAACTTGCACTGTTTGAGTAGATGGTTGTAAAAAAGTGATCTTAAATTGTGAGTTCCCGCTTCGTGTAACTGGGAAAGGTTGAATTTGTAAGTCAATATCTACGCTTTTTCCATCAGTGGATTCTTTTGTATCGGCAGAAGTAATCCGTGTAGTTTTAGAAAGGGTAGCGTTGGTAGCAGATGACGTAGCGTTCGTAGCATTCAACGCAGCGTTGGTAGCAGATGACGTAGCATTCAACGCATCTGAAGTTTGCATAAAACCAAAGCTTGATTCCTTTGGCATTAGGGTAGCAACACCAACAACAACAGCAACAAGTATTATAAATGAGAAACAAATGAGGAAAGATGCTAAATTACGCTTTTGATTCATTAATTAAGATAAGGATAAATTATCTAATAAATCTTACAATATCTCAACCTGTAAGATACTTCTCAATATCATGTTAATTGTTGATTCGACACATGATGCAATTCTCTTGCCTCTTGATGAGGATAGGTAAGGAAAATGTACAATCTAATGGATTGTTGCACGTAACCTATCCATTTAAAGCCAATTTCTAGCGTTCAGAATATCTGGAAACTCAATAGAGAAAAAATGAAATAAACATTTTTCCATTATTAAGTTTCTATATCTTTAATAAGTAAATTTAATAATCATTCATATGTATGAGTCTAGGAGTCCTCGTAGATCTCTTTTTGCCATTATTTCTGTCGGCATAGCATTGTTGACAGTTTCTATATTACACTCAGGTTATTCGCAATCTCCTAGTACTTTTTCGGTATCTTCAATGGTTCTTGGAAAAGATAAACCAGTTTCCATGGCCATAGATGAAAAAGCAAGTAAAATTTATGGAATATTTGCAACAAGTTCAGGAGAAAAGAATTTACTGTATGTTATTGACGCTATTCAAAACAAGGTCATTGATACCATTAAGATCGGATCTCAAAAGAATGATTTTCTGACAAACATTGCAATAGATCCTGATAGAAGTATTATCTATGCTGCAGGTATGCATTTGGTTAATGAGAATGGTAGCGACATTGCATATGACACACTATATGTGATCAACTCGACCAATAATAATTTCAAGAGGATTCAATTGTACGGTGAAACTGAAGAAGGTAAAGAAGGATCATTGGCGGGGATATCATTCAACCCTGTTACCAATACTATATACCTTGGATCATTATATCCTGAGGGAGGAAAGCCTGGCTTATATGTAGTTGATGGAAAATCATTACAACCAGTTCTTGTTGATAAATGGCAATACGGAATAAAGGATATACAATTAGATCCTGAATCTCATTTATTGTATGCCGGTGCAAAATATGACAATCTCATTTCGGTAATAGATGAGTCAAATAACCTCATAATTGATAATATAACAGCAAAAAGTCCAATTGCGATAACTCTTGACAAGGAAAAGAACGTACTATACGAGGCAGGCTCTGACGGAAAAGTCAATGCAATAGATCTCAAAAATAAGAAGAACATTTCAAGTATACAAGGAGAATCCGTTAAAAATATCTTGTACAATCCGAATGACAAATTACTCTATATAGTTGACCAAAATTTAACCAACATTTTATCAAAGAATTCAAACGGCACTAAAAGTATGGCTATAGCAGTAAACACAACTAACAACATAATAAATAAGTTTGAAACTGATTTCATAGTAAATAATATCATAGTCAACCCTTCAACAAACCAGGCATATCTCTTAGGATATGATGGTACTAATTCCAAACTATTTATCGTAAAACCATAATAAACGATTCAACCTCACTATTTTAATTGAAATTGGTTACTCTCATTCAAGCTATAAAGTGCTAGAAAAAATCATTAAGTAAATGTATTCAGTATCAAGAAGAATGATGATTTCTAATAGAACTCTTGTTGTCCATTCAGATCATGTGCTGGCGGTATCATAAAGATCTACTATGAATGTATTGTTTTATAATTCGGGATCAAATGGAAAAAAGATACTTTTGTTTTGAATGTGGGACAAATGTCATTGAAGATAAGATGGAAAACAGAATAGCTGGATGGTTTGGTATATGTAAGAGATGTAGCAACAATAATAGCTACGTTAACAATAATGATACTAACAACAACGATAATAGGAGTAACGCTTTTTTAATTAGTTAAATTTGATGCAGCTAGTGTTTTGGAATCGCCTCCCTCTCTCCGAGATGATCCAATAACTATATGATGTTTTACCTTCTGTAATTTTGTGTCAGTAAAATCATGTAAAGTAATTATCTCATTTCTCCCTCTTGTTAATTTCATCAAGTTTGTATCTATGATGTGAGTAGCGATTTTGAATTACAAAAATAGCATTGAGGCCTTGACTATGATATTGAGTTTGGGAGGTAAAATTACTAAAGCATCAAACCATTTATCCCTCATGTTAAATGGCATAAAATATTATTCGTTAGAAGTAAGTATGAATGGTGATAGGTATCTCATACAAGCATTTGAACAAGAAGCATGCGAACTGTTTGATGCCGTAAGGACAATACTTGGCGAAAAAAAAAACCGTAATAATGAAAATTGAAAAATTTTCAAATAACCCACATTGAATCTCCTGGGCAAATAAATATTATTCCCAGTGTCAGCCACTCGTTAGATTATTATCTTTGATGTGCTTTGATTGATTTGTTGCAAACAAGGAGCAATGATTGGATTAACCTTACTGTAAAATTCAGTAGTAACTGCAAGTCTTGTGGAAAAAAAATATCAAAGGGTGAATTAGCATTATGGTCAAGGTCAACTAAGTCAATAAAACATGTGGAATGTCATACACGAGATTTATCAGATCCATCATATGTTTCAGTAAATACTAAACAGCTAAAATGTGCCGTCTGTGGATCATTGGCTGGATGCACTGAATGCGAGTTCGAGAAAGATTGTGATAGAGCAATTGTTTCCCAATTATGCATATGTAAAAAATGCTATGACGACAAAATGGCGTTGGAAAATTATTATCGCATCATCAATCCTTTCGTAACAGGTAAGAAGTCTTGACATATTTTTTAATAAAATTAGATTGACAATTTTTCCATCTAGAGAGTATCTTTTGCTACGAATAGTGAATAAATAATAGACACTAGTAGTTTAATTGATGGATAGTCGAGGGTATTATGCGACTCTAGGAGTATCACAAGATGCCAATTTTCAGGAAATAAAAAAATCATACAGAAAGCTTGCAAGAAAATATCACCCTGATAGAAACAAATCACCTATTGCGGAAGAGACAATCAGAAAAATTAACGAGGCCTTCGAAATTCTTTCAGATAGGAAAAAAAGGAAAAAATACGATTCAGATTCCTATGATAATTTTGATTCAAATGAAGCCAGTAGTGAGGTAAACAATAAAAATTTGTCAAGTCAAAACAGATTGAATCCACATAAATTTACAAACCACCAGTCATCCAATACAAACCTTGGTCATGACGGTTTGCTCCTAGACACAATAAGAAGTAGATTCCATATCATAATTGAACCATCCTTGTGTTTGGCATTTGGTGGATGTGAAACCATAGCACCGAAAGTGTTTGTAGTTGATAAAAGTAAACACATCAATCCAAAGGCAAAGGTCCAATCAGAAACTGCTGATACCCTAGATAGGATCATTATGGCCGCTCAAGCATGCCCTACAAAAGCAATAAAGATTATTGATAGGTATACTGGAAATCAAATATTTCCATGAAAAGATATTGATTATAGATTTATTTCTTAATCGGGATTGAATAATCTCATATGTTCAGCCATAATGCACCTATTGAATACAACATTAATTTTATTATCTAGGGCCATTTTTTCTGCTTCGGGATTGTGAATACCTTCTTGTAACCAGATTACTTTAACGCCTGGTTTTTTTACTGAATCTTCCACAACCGAATAGACATCTTCAGAGGGTCTAAATACGTCTATGATGTCTACCTGGGATCTGATATCAGATACTTTGGCATATGTTCTCTTTCCTAGTATTTCATTAGCTGATGGATTCACTGGAATAATGTTGTATCCTCTTTCAA
>DATIFZ010000046.1:0-4850 GCA_035454925.1 Nitrososphaeraceae archaeon | reverse complement strand
TTAGTTACGGTTATCTTGTCGCCTTTCTTTACGGTAATTGTATCTGGATCAAAATCCGGACTTCCTTGCACCGATGCTCCTTGTAGTATTGTCAGTGGTGTTCCCGGTGGACCTGCTTGAGCTGGTGCTTGAGCTGGTGCTTGAGTAGAAGTAGCATTTTGACCCTCAACGGGTTTTCCCGCAGCTTCTGCAGTCTGTGGTTCAACAAATAATTTTGCTTTCATCGTTGCGTGTCCAAAACCACAATATTCTCTGCATTGGATTCGATACTCACCAGGTTGATCAAACAGATTCCATACCACGTTTACCCTTCCCGGTACTGCGTCCATCAATATCGTATAATCTGGCACATTAAAATCATGAATAACATCCTTTGAAACAAGCTCAAATTTGTATGGAACTCCTTGTTTTACATGAAGCTCGCCTGTCTCCTTCTTACCGTCCTCATGTACAAAGGTCCAAAACCATTGTTGACCTATCACCTTAAT
Organism: Nitrososphaeraceae archaeon; assembly: GCA_035454925.1. Taxonomy (GTDB): domain Archaea; phylum Thermoproteota; class Nitrososphaeria; order Nitrososphaerales; family Nitrososphaeraceae; genus TA-21. The sequence continues at coordinate 4,362 of DATIFZ010000046.1, read as the reverse complement.
TGTTTCAGCTTCCGCTGGAACATGCTCAACTAACCTTTCGACATTCCAAGATTCGGCTCCCACCCATACAAGCAAGGATATAACTACACCGACGTAAACCCATTCAACTGTTGCATGTCCCATTTTATACGCCCTCTATTTCTCTTAGCCTATTTTTCTTGTGTGATTCTCTAAACCGCCAGCATACATAGACTATGGCACCTTGAACGACAGCTCCTACGACAAAGGCTGCGACCATTAGCCTGTAAAATAATGCCCAAATTTCCACTCTTCTGATAACAAATTGTTCTGATTCTTGTGCAAAAACATTGTCAAATGATGAAAGAACTATAACAACGATGGGTGAGAACAACAAAAGAATTAACCACACATTTGATTTTGGTGACATCAAATTTTCCTTGTCCGAAATCATTACTCTATCTAATTTAAGGTTTTTGTAATTCAAATCAAATTCATTCCTCGATATATCTATGAAATCCCATTACATTAACTCCCGAAAGTGAAAGCGTATCATTTTCATGTTTTAGAACAGTCATTGATGCATTTCGGATGTGCCAGCCATACAGACTTTCTGGAGGTAGACCCAACATTATTGATATTGCTGCTTTGATTGGATCCAAGTGAGTTACAAATAACAGATTTTTATCCTGATAGTTTTTCATAGAATCATCTAGTAAGCTCTTGATTCTTTTTTTGACCGCTGAAAAACTTTCTATACCATAACTGTCAAGAATTGGATCGTCGCCACTATAGAATTTCAAAAATAGATTACCGTGCTTTTCTATAACGTCATCATAATTCATGCCAACTAGATCACCTAATTCAATTTCGTATAACCTTTCGTCAATTTCATATCCTAAATGGTTTATCTCACAAATTATTTTAGCAGTTTCAACTGCTCTTGTTACCGGACTAACATATACTTTATCGATTTTCAATTTCCTCAAGTGTTGCCCAGTGTCTTTAACCTGTTGTATTCCACAATCTGTGAGATGCGATTCTATATGTCTACCTACAAGTAGCCGTTTGACATTGTTGTCTGCTTCTCCATGACGTACAAAAACTATAAGTGGCAAAACAATTCAAATTAATATATAAAGTCTTAAATTTGTTTTTCCATTTTTTTGTTCTTTAATCTGTAATTTGTCTCCCAGTTCAATTCATTAATTCATAATACCTTGGAAAAATCAACGAAATTGTTCAATCAAGTATCAATTATAACCTTAATTAGGATGCCCCGACACTTTATGACAGATCATATGAAAATTTCAATAATTGGTGGAACTGGTGGAATGGGAGAAGGTTTTGCTCTCCGATGGGTCGTAAACCACGATATTACCATTGGTTCCCGCGACGCCCAAAAAGCTGTCAATTCAGCAGAACACTATATGAATACTGCATTAGCATCTTATGGAAATAGTATGAGAGGTACCATAAAAGGTGCTGACTATATCTCTTCTTCGAGAGATTCAGATATTTTGATACTGTCGATACCCTATGAATCGATAAAATTAACTTGTGATTCCATTTCTAACGAAATAAAGAATGATTGTATAGTAGTCTCCCCAATTGTTCCTATGGAAAGAAATGATTCCGGTTTTACATACATTCCATTTGAAAAAACTATGAAATCTGCAGCACATATTTTGGCCGAAAATCTTCCGGGCAAGAAAATAGTTTCTGCATTTCATACAATTTCAGAAGTCAAGTTAAAAAATATCACAGAAAGTCTTGATTCCGATACGTTTGTTTGTGGTGATGATCAGGAAGCCGTTGTAAAATTAAATCAGTTGATAGCGGAAATAAAAGGTCTAAGACCACTTTACCTCGGGTCACTTTCCCTTAGTTATCAAGCAGAGGCTCTTACTCCAATGTTACTAAATGCATCCAAAAAGAACAAAATCAAGCATCCTGGAATAAAGCTTACTTGAACCCGTTCCAAATTGGGAATGCAGATGATAAACAAGATAAGAATTGGATGTACGGAATGGGAATATTATTTATTGTGATGGCTACAGTTATTGGTTTAAGGAACCTCTATCTTTATTCAACGGAATTGTCTGTTAGTTTCTATCTTGATAGCTACACTAATAATTCGGTGACAAATGAAAAATTTGTAGTAGCAATGTTGATTGGTGGGGGAGTATTACTATATTGGGGTAAATTTAGAAGCAGGAAAGATGCCAATTACGATGCAAGGATGTCCGGATGATACAAGGATGATGAAAGTAAGGAATTGATAATTTGATATAATAACAATTAAGATTTAGTTAATTTCTGTTGCGAGTGTTAACAAAACTAGCAAGCTTGTTCATTGCTTGTTCAAGTACTTGTTCATTTGGAAGATAAACTATCCTAAAATGACCTTTGCCCAATTCCCCGAAACCAGAACCATGCACAGTGAGAATACCAGTCTTGTCCAATAGATCGAGAACAAAATCCTTGTCATCCTTCCAGCCATTATGAAGTATTTTCGGAAAAGTGTAGAATGCACCGTTTGGTAATTTACAGGAGATTCCATCCATCTCGTTTAGCCTTTTGACTACCAAATCCCTTCTTTTCTTTAATTTAGTTACAGTTTGGTCAATGTATCCTTGGGGACCTTCCAGAGCAGCAACTGCAGCTTTTTGTACTGGTAGATTAGTAGCAATTCGAACCCTAGCAAGTTTAGGAATATTGTTCCTGATATTCTCTAATTTCCGACAATCGCTATTCATACATACGTACCCGCAACGCCATCCTGTCATAAGATAAACTTTTGAAAATCCATTTAGTAGTATCACCGGTGCGTCTTTTGCAACTTTACCAATTCCGGTAAATTCTTTATCAAATACCAATCGATCGTAAATTTCATCACATATTATGTAGATATCATGTTCGCTTGCCACGTCAATTAATTGTTTAAGGCTCTTGCTGTCAAACACCTCGCCAGTAGGATTATTAGGATTAATAACACATAATGCTCTTGTCTTTGGTGTAATCTTTGATTTAATATCGTCTAGATTGGGCCTTCCATCTTCTGTAATTTTAAATTCAATAGGCTTACCCCCGTAAAATTTTACATATGAAGCGTACGGTGGATAGTAGGGCCCTGGCATCAATATCTCTGAGTTTGGTTCCACTATAGATGCGGTTACCATGTCAAGTCCTTCAGAAATACCATTGGTGACAAGAACGTCTTCAACAGCGATGGATAATCCTTTTTGCGATTCTTTCTTTACTATGGCCTCTCTTAATTCTAAAATGCCTTCAGAATCCGCATAATAATTAAAATTGCTAGCGACCGCATCAATCAATGCCTTTTTTATGTGGTCTGGAGTGGGAAAATCGTATTTTACTGGATCTCCAATGTTCAGATAAATTATTTTTTTTCCAGCTTTTTCATATTGTCTTGCATGTAGTGTTATGTCCCTGATAGCATATTCTACATTGGATATTCTGTTGGATACCTTCAATTAATTACAATTACTGAGAAATATTTGAGATAATAAATTGATTGTTATTCAGTGATTTTATGTATTATTCGAAATATTGAATACTGATTAGCTCAATTGATATAGAAGCTCCAATCTAATTTTAAAAGTTAGAAACAAAGGGTCCGTAGCGTAGCCAGGATATCGCGGTGGTCTTCGGAACCACAGATCGAGGGATCGAAGCCCTCCGGGCCCATGAATGAATACCTGAATTCTTTTGATGGTTTGATATACTGAAGCTTTATTGAGAAAGAAATTTCAAGTCAACTTGATCTCGTTGACACCAACAATCAAATGCCAAAGTAAAATTTATTTAATTGAAAAAGTTGTTTCCGCTGTATTAATGCCTGAATTTACTGATGCTGAATAATTTCCCGACGGTGCTTGATTTCCGTCAATGCCAATTTGATCCCATTGAAGGGATTTTGAATCACCTGGACCGAGAATCGTTATCACTTGCGAAGATAGGATCGGATATAATTCATTTGATGCCAAGTTTCTTATCTTAAGCCCTAACGCAGAGTTCGGAAATGTTAATTGTTCTGATCCCAAGTTCTTTATCGAAATGCCAACAATCTCTCCAGGATTGTAAATTTCCTTATCAGTTGTAATGTTTATCATATTACTTATGGAATTTTTGATTTCTCCATTAACTAATTTATCATTAGCCAAGTTGGTTTCATTTTGAACATTGTTTGAATTATTAACTATTGAACCAGAGTCGCCGATTGAACCTTGTCCATTTTCAGTTTTTCCCGGGGCCGGGACGTTCACAGTCATATTATGAGCATTTGTTTGATTTTCATTCTGTCTATCACATTCAGATTCAAGTGGACAAATCTGGCCACCTTCAGACAGCGCATTTTCAATCCAAGGATCAGATGCAAAT
>DATIFZ010000045.1:0-26857 GCA_035454925.1 Nitrososphaeraceae archaeon | reverse complement strand
AATAGTCCATGGAAGATGGCGGAGGCAGACCATATAAGAAATGCATAAATCCATCGTGTAATTTGACTTATGAGATTAATAATAATACCCTTGTTTGCAAATGTGGCTCGTTTTTAGATATTATTTACCAAAAAAATTATTCCCGGGATTTAGTTGAGGTCTTTTACCAGCGCAGAAACCATGGAGAAAACATTTACAATGAAAGTGGAGTTTGGAGATTTCGAGAATTAATTAATTTTGCACATCTAGATACAGAAGATTTTGATCAATGCTCTAGGATACTTGTTTCACTTGATGGTTCGGAAGGTAGGCAATCCAAACCATACAAAATGAAAAAGGTTTCAGAATATTCCCTAATGAATAACGATTCGCTGTTACTACAACCTGAAGGGTACAACCCTAGTGGCTCATTCAAGGACAACGGAATGTCGACCGCCGTTACCCATGCAAAAATGATAAACATGCAGAGGATCATTTGTGCGTCTACAGGAAATACTTCGGCATCTGCTGCAATGTATGCCGCAAATGAAAATATTGAATGTGATGTGTTTGTACCAAAGGGAGAAATAGCACCGGGCAAACTTGGTCAAGCATTCCAATTTGGTGCTCAAGTTATTGAGATTGATGGCAACTTTGATGATGCTCTCACATATTCATTGAATCAAGCTCAACACTTAGGCGCATACACCGTAAATTCCATCAACCCTTTTAGGATTGAAGGACAGAAGACAATAGTCTATAGAGCATTAGAATACCTCGATTGGAATCCACCTGACTGGATTGTTTATCCGGGAGGCGCATTAGGAAATACTTCTAGTTGTGGCAAGGCTCTTATGGAACTTCATAACCTTGGGTGGATAAAAAAAATTCCAAGATTATTAGTCGTTAATTCAGAGGGAGCCAATACGTTTTATGAGTTGGCCAATGGATTGTTTGGAGGCAAAAAACTAACATGGAATGACGGCAGACCGGATATGAATTTGATTAGAGAATACTATATTGAAAAAGACAAAAAGGGCATTAAACCTCACACTAAAGCCACGGCAATACAGATAGGCAAGCCTGCCAACTTGATAAAGGCGTTAAGATCAATTGCATTTACAAATGGTATTGTAGCGCAGGTCAATGACAAAGAAATGAGTGATGGTATGGCTTTAGTTGGACTCAACGGATTTGATTGTGAAATGGCATCAGGCGCGGTCCCAGCGGGAATAAGAAAGCTCAGACAAGAGGGGATGATAAAAAAGGACGATATCGTAGTAGGAATCTTGACAGGTAAACAGAAAGACCCTCAGGTATCCATAAATTATCACCTGGATCAAAGTAATACCTTCTCCAAACCCCCGGTAGCAAAATAATAATGTATCAAGATTTTCTTTCGATAGACTACAAGAAAGTTTCTCACAAAATTACAAATTTTATTTCAGAACAAGTCAAATTGAGAAAGAAAAATGGTATCGTTCTTGGATTGAGTGGTGGTCTTGATTCGTCCGTATGTCTGGTCCTGGCAACCAAAGCCTTAAAAAAAGATAGAATAATGGCCCTGATTATGCCAGAGAATGGAATTACGCCAAAAAAGGACATTCACAATGCCCGTTATCTTGCAAATAAATTCAAAGTAAAATACAATGAAATTCATTTCGAAAATGCAAAAACCAAATTGCTAAGTCGTCTCCCAAAGAACAATCTAGCTGCAGGAAATATTTCAGCAAGACTTAGAATGATATTGCTATACCATTATGCAGGTACAAGTGATCTACTCGTATTAGGAACATCTGACAAGAGCGAACTTATGATAGGCTATTTTACTAAGTTTGGTGACGGAGGTGCTGATTTTCTCCCTATTGGAGGACTCTACAAGAGCCAAGTGAAGTCGTTAGGGAAGGAACTAGGACTTCCAGATCATATTATCAATCAACCAAGTAGTCCAAGATTATGGAAGGGACATTTGGCAGAAAAACAACTTGGACTTTCCTATAGCGAGATAGATATCATACTGCAACATTATCTTAATAACGATCTTGATAGCTGCGACCAAAGTGAGAAAAAGATAAAACTAGTAGTGGATATGGTAAGAAAATCTCAACACAAACGCGAGCCAGTTCCAATATGTAATCCTATGTAGATTAGGTCAGATTTGCAAATTTAGTTTTCAGGTTGAATGAAAATTGCTACACAGTAGTTTGACTTTTATACTGATTAAAACATTTGAATATGGTTGCCAATTTCAACTACTCAGCTAAAATTTTTATCAATCGCTGCAATGATTTTTGGGATTTACGGGATTGCAGTATTTACTCAGACTAATTCTCCAATTTTCCTGTTTGCTTCGATTGCAAATTTGGCGTTGGCGGCATTCTTCTGGTATAAGTATACGGTTAAGAAAAGACCTACTCCCCCCAAGAAGGGGAGAAGAGTATAGTCCATTCTGTCTAAGGAAGGAACACAATAAGTAGCGCCATAGAAGCAAGTGCCGCAAGAAGTATAATAGTTGCCTTCCACATCCCCTTTGTTGCTTTTTCACCAATGTCCCAAATTCCTCCTCCAACATAAGTGTTCTTAATCCTCGAATAGCTATAAACTCTATCAAAATCTGCAGATGGGGTCCATGAAAAATCATATTTAGGAGTATTCTTTTTTATGGTAATTGATTCATCATAGTTTTTTTTACCATTAGCATCGGATAATACTTCATACGCCTCAACTATTTTCATAAATCTTTCCTTGGATCCTGCGTTCTTATTTTTATCTGGATGATACCTCAATGCAAGCAACCTAAATGATCTTCTTATCTCATCAACTGAAGCGTTTTTATTTAACTCGAGGATCCCGTAATAATCATCCATATTTTATTCACAAGTATCAAATAAATAATCATTTCATATCCTAAATTTTATCTCTGCTATGACAAGTCAAAACAATAGTTTCTCACATAAAAAAATACACAGATAGCAAGCATCATATAGATGAACTAAACATCATTAGACATTTATGAGTGCGGAGAGTCCGGATGCAAAATTCATTGTTCCCATAAAGGGAGTGGAAAAAAGTATCAAACTAGATGACAGGGCGAAATCTGAATTGCACGCTATCGGAATGATGGATGATAAGGGAAAACTAAAGTTAAAGGGAGTCAGTCCAAAAATGTTAAAGAGAATGAAAATGGAGGCTGTTGATTGTCCAGTTTTCAAAAAGGAATTGGGTTTCATTCAGTGCTACGTGTGTAGTAACTTTCATAGCAGAATAATGGGCAAAGTCTATTGTAAAGGAGAACCTCTTTCCTAAAACACCCTAGATTCTCGTAGTAATGTAACTTGACAAAAGAAGTAGGCATAACAGTTAAAAAATCAGTTGATTTCAGTGATTGGTATACTCAATGTGTGATAAAGTCAGGTATCGCAGATTATTCACCTAGTAAAGGTTTCATAATACTTCGTCCGTATGGATATGCAATATGGGAGAACATTCAAGAAATACTTGACGACCAATTTAAGAAGACAGGTCACAAAAATGGTTTTCTTCCAGTATTAATCCCTGAAAGCCTCCTTACTGTTGAAAAGAATCATTTTGAGGGATTTATGCCCGAAGTTTATTGGGTGACAAAATCTGGAAATAATGATCTTAGCGAAAAATTAGCAGTTAGACCGACTTCAGAAACCCTGGCATATTCTATGTTCTCAAAATGGATATCAAGTTACAGAGATTTACCTCTAAAACTAAATTTTTGGAATAGTGCTCTGCGAGCCGAAATAAAATCAACCAAACCGCTAATTAGAAATTCAGAATTTCTTTGGCAGGAAGGGCATACTGCACACAGCAATGAAAAAGAGGCCAACGATGAAGTAAGGATGATACTTGATCTTTACAAAATGCTTATAGAAGAATATCTTGCCATACCAACTCTATCTGGATTCAAGACAGACAAAGAAAAGTTTGTTGGTGCAAATTATACTACTTGCCTGGAATCACTTATGCCAGATGGAAAAGCATTGCAAATGGCTACCTCACATAATTTGGCTCAAAATTTTTCAAAACCATTTGAAATTAAATTCCTTGACAAAGATACTGCTGAACATCTCGTATGGCAGACATCATGGGGAATTTCCTGGAGGGTTATTGGCGCCTTAATTATGGTTCATGGCGATGACAAGGGTCTCATTTTGCCCCCCAAGATTTCGCCAACTCAGGTAATCATTGTTCCTATTTATAAGGACGAAAGTAAAGAGATAGTGAAACAAAAAGCATATGAGTTAGAAAATAAATTAAAGGATTCCAACATACGGGCTTATACGGATGATAGGGACGAGTATACCTCAGGATGGAAATTTAATGAGTGGGAGATGAAAGGAGTGCCACTAAGAGTAAATATCGGTATTAGAGATATTCGGGAAGAACAAGTCGAATTAATAAGGAGGGATTCTAGGGAAAGATTTTATGTCAAAGATAAAGATCTTGTGGACGAGACATTGTCAATTCTAGAAAAGATACAATCTAACATGTATCATATTGCGAAAAATTATCTCGTGACAAACACAAGAAATGCAACGCATCTAGATGAATTGCTCTCAATGCTTGACTCAACCGGAGGTTTTGTGGCTTGCAGTTGGTGTGGGAAGAGAGAATGTGAAGATCTTGTGAAAGAAAAGACAACAGCAGATATTCGAATCATTCCGTTTAATACAAAAAAGAATATTTCTTCATGCATTGCCTGCGGGAAAGAGGGAACCACTGAAGTGTATTTTGGTAGAGCATATTAGGAATGAGATTCAAGTTCTGAGAAGATTTGAATATTGACCAATTATTTTCATTCTATGACGATTTCGGATATTTAGGTATATTACTAATTAGTTTTGTTGGAAGTATAATTGTTTTTGTCCCCATCCCCTATTTCCCAGTATTGATTACGGCAGCTTTTAATGATAATTTAGATCCTACTTTAATTTCGCTTTCAAGCGCCATTGGAGCGATAATCGCAAAATTAATCATTTTTTATGCAAGTTATTATGGCAGAAATATGTTAAGTTCAAAAATTAAGGGCAAAATGATTCCCTTACAGAGATTACTAGGCAGATATGGTGCAATAGGTGCATTTATTGCGGCTGTAAGTCCAATACCTGATGACATAGTATATATCCCACTGGGTCTTGCCAAATATAGTCCTTGGAAATTTGCCATAGCAACTTTTTTGGGAAAATTTGCATTTAATGAAATGTTTGTACTGGGCGCTATCTATTTCGGTAAACCATTTGTAAACAACCTGATGTCCAATTCAACAAACATAGATTACTTAATAGTAGTAACTATTGCAAGTGTTGCTGTCCTTGGAGTAATAATTTATTTTGCTTTGAAAATAGATTGGGCAAAAATCATTGGACATTGGTTTCCCTGGACACTTGATAAAGACCACGAAAACGAGAAAGAGTGAACAAGTCATTATTGCATCCTCAAATTGGTAATGTCCTAAACTAATTTTCTAACACGTTTATTATATCTCAAGATTCTGTCCTTTCTTTCAGTAGATATCATAGAGTCAAACTATGCGAAATTACGTGAAATAATTGCACAATCATCTTATAATATCTTCTGCTCAATTTTATTTATAATGTAGAATAGCGCGAGTAATGAACAATGAACTCATTTGGAATTTTGGCGCCCTCCATACTTTTAGTTGTAATCGGCACGTTGTTCAGCAGCATCGTAACTAGCAATGCATCTGGTGCTATTTATCCACTTCAGAACAAGGGGATTTTGTGACAGATTCAAATCACAAATACGACTCTGACGAACATGATGCGGGAGCAAGTAACGCTGATTGTTCGAATGTCAACCGCAACTGATCAGATTAACATGTTTGGCGAGAAGAATAAATTTATCTCGAATATCAATGTAGATCAGATTGAAAAATGTGATGAAACAAATAGCAGTGACAACAATGCAGAATGTATCAATAATAGTAGTAATTTCCTCGATTCCATTGAGGTTACTGGCAATGATAATAAAATTAGCAATGTCATAGATACGAAGCAACTAAACAATTGCGACGATACAAAAAATGGAGACAATAATTTACTCTATGTGTAAATGATTTGCAAAATGTCATAAACAGCCTAACTGTTACTGGCGGTAATACACCAATTGATGTTCATGTTAGCTGGGGACAGGATAACAACTGCGATGATAAAACAAACAATGACAATACACTAATATGTAAAAACATCCGCCGGAAAATCGTAACACCCTGAAGTTACATATCAAAATCATAAGAAAAAACTAACTTATTTGATAATTTGAGATTTCAGAGATATCATAAAACTCAATAAAAAGGGAAAGTCAATAATAATTACGAGAGATAATTCAAAGGATATTGGTTCAATTAGTACTGCTTGTTCTACTTTTTTTACTATTTTTGGTTAAGTGTAAATGGACTATACCAAGAAATGTTATCTGAACAATCATTGCAATCACTACGGATAATGATATTCCGTTTATCCCTAAGAATTTGCCAAGAATAATGATAAGAATTATTTGTGTTGCTTGATAGGTTATTGATGAGAATAGAACATAACGAGTGCGCTTCATAGCCAAGAACTTTGAATTCAATGTACCTGTTATCATCATTGGAATTATACCGAAACTTAGAATCCTTATGGAATTAAGTGAATTAATGTAATTTGGAAAGAAGACTTCTAGGATTACAGGTGCAAAAACAAACACCAATATTGTTATAATTACCGAAAGTGCAATTCCATATATCCTTAATCTGTTTCTTTTCCTACCGCTTGACTCTTCTGGTATCAGATATTGATAGAAACTCACTGAAATCATACTAAAAAACATCAAAAACTGAAAGCCCAATTGATAATATCCCAAAATTGTATAACCATAGATAGGAGCAATAATTAGTTTATCAAAATACAATAGTAACGCATTGGATAGGTTATACGAGTACAGATGTAACGAAGTCTTAAACTCCTTTTTTAACTTGTCAAAACGTTTACTGAATTTTGGAATCGTCCTAAAATAAGTAAAGCTAAAAGCAAAGAAGGAAATTACAAATCCAATAATTATTCCATCGAGTCCAAGAAAACTATAGAGTATCATTGACAAGACAAGTTGAGAACCTCTCGAACCGATTATGTTTAAAGCGTACTTTGAGTATAACTTTCTACTCAAAAGCTCATAGGAGGACATCATCCAGAAGGCCATCCCTAACACAAACAACCCTAGCATCCAATTAAAGAGAGATGCAATTATTGCACAAATCGTTGCTGAAATTAGGATAACTTGATTTGCTTGTATATCAATTTGCTTGTGACCTTGCGGAACTAGAGTGGTTACTGCAGTATTGAGTCCAAGTAACGATACACTAGAGGAGAGGGAGGCAATCGCTAGCACATAATTTATTTGTCCATATTCATGAACTTCTTGGAACATAGCAAGTAACAACCAGAATATTCCTGTGAGAGTTGCTCCCACAAAATTACCTAGAGTAATATAGATTAGTCCTTCATGATGACGCATCGATTTGAATATCCTGATTCATCTCCCGTAGTCGAAATTTATCAACTGTATAATTTTGATGATTGAAGGAGAACTCATATGGGCCATTCAAATCATGCTTTGTTTTCAGTTGATTTTGAAATCATATTAAACCAGGCCCTTGTTTCACTTTTAACCATATAGCAGCTAATTCCAGATAGAAATGCAAGCAATAATTTCTTTTCTTCCTCCAGTAATTCTAATGCAGTTTTTCCGTTAATAGTAATATATTTCAGTAACTCAGCATATGGTGGGAAAATAAACGCATCGTCACTATTTTCAACAGCAAGATTAAGCGCGGTATCCGTATGTAGTTCAATAAACTCATTACCTTCCCTCTTCAGGAAATACAGACTATCCACTTGAGTATCTTTCTTTATGATAGCATCTTGCAAGATTGTGTTTATACCATATTTCGGTGGTCTAACTATTAATTGACCTATTGTATTAATGGTAAAGATCGGTACATTTAGCTTGGCTAACTTGTGCATAAATGATCTGCCTGTTTTTGAATGAACCAAGCTTCGTACCCTCATGCTGCGATCAGTGTCACGTGTATTAGAAACACTAACAGCAGTTTTAAAAGTGTGTGAACTTATAGTCATTGGTTTAGGAAAACACATTGCTTGATTAGGTAACTTAATTATAGTCATATCATCGGATAAAAATGAGAATCCATTTTTCACACATTTTAGAACTGTTGTGGTTTTTCCGGTATCCGGGGGAGCAGACATAAGTAATCCTGATTCATTCTTGTCCAGACATGCAGAGTGTAATAGTATAAATCCTCTTGAAATGAAAAGGAAGCGAAGTAATGGTTCTACTAGGTTTACATAGAGCACATGTTTGGACTTTGATATCAATTTGTTAATAGTTACTTCAATTTTCTCCCCAAAATTGATACTGAATTGAGCGCCTAATGATCCCAAGTGTTCTGTATAGAGTATCTTATGTGAATTAGCAGTTCTATCTTCTATTATCTTTCTGGAAAATCTCAATCCTCCGGGGAGAGAATCCGAAGTTCTAACAGCTAAATCAGGCTCCTCAAATATTTCGGACTTAAAGTATTCCAGCTCATACAGAACTACATCCGATTGAACTTTTATTATGTCATGAATATTGTAGTAATACAACTGAATTTAAATAGATATATCAATCTAGGACACTATATTAAAGTTATAGTTGCTGTTATGAGTTATTGCACCGCATGTTTCCAGGATCCATACGGAAATTCCGAAACTCCTTGAACTTGCTTTTTTAATTCATGATATACTTATTTCAAAATCTTAGAGTTAATAGTCATAGAAAAATTGATAATTATTAAGAAAGATAGTTATGTTTGTATACTAAAAAAGAGTCTTATGTTCAATACTATTAAAACCTAATTTAGGTAGAAATTATGCTTTTGTATTAATATCTTGTTTTCAAGTATCAAGACGTGCATTCTGTAAGAAAACTAATTACTAGACATAAAATTACGTCTTATCCAATATCCAAGCCCTTCATTGTTTTGTTAGTATTCGTAATAACTTATGATGTTTTGGCGGTGACTCTTTTTAAATGAAGAGAATTCTAAATTCAAAGCCTTTGCTTGTATCAGCCTTATTGGCGATACTGTTTTCATTTAATCTGTCAATTCCTCAGCTATTGCAAAACTCAGAAGGATTTTCATATACTTACGTATCTGAGAGTGCCGCGAAAAATAATCCCTTCTACAAAACGGCTGCCGACCAAGTTATTTACGATTATTTTCCCACTACTGAAAAGAAAGATCCGAATTCCAATACTAACCAGATGATTAATCAGCTTATCGATAGCCTGATTCAAGAAAAAGTTGCAAGGCCCGAGATATGTGGAGACGGTCAGGATAATGATGGAAACGGACAGATTGATGAGTACTGCACTGTAGATGATGTCCCACAGGGTGACGACAACAATCAATCACCTCCAGTAGTTCCTGAACAGGAGATATGTGGAGACGGTCAGGATAATGATGGAAACGGACAGATTGATGAAAATTGTAATGTAGGCGGTGATGTCCCACAGGGTGACGACAACAATCAATCACCTCCAGTAGTTCCTGAACAGGAGATATGTGGAGACGGTCAGGATAATGATGGAAACGGACAGATTGATGAAAATTGTAATGTAGACGGTGATGTCCTTAAAACAGATAGCATCTTAAGCGATAATAGTGTGTCCCAAGTCAACACCAAGTCGATAGATGAAAAAAAAAGCTTTGACAAATTTGGCGTAGTGAAAATTTATCCAACAAAGAAAGGAGGAGAACAATGGTATATCAAGTCAGATCCTAAGTCTGACCCAAGATTCTCACCTCAAACTACAATGACAAAAAATTCTGATGGTTCATTTAAGATTAAATCAACCAAAGTAAGAATGGGAGTATTTACTTCTTCAGGTTTTCATCCTGACAACATCAAGACATTAAACCACAATAAAATCGCCTTAGCTGGATATATGCAATCTCCCAATGACTGGAAAAATGTAGAGATAACAGGTTATGTAAAGCTTAACAGCGGCAATAACGATAATTTTGTATGGTATGCGAGAGGAGGAAGACATACAGGATTCGGGGTGCCTCAAGGTTGTGAAGGTGTAGCTTACAAGGGCGGCTTATATTTTAGCGGTGCCACCAGATGGGAGAAGGAACAATGGCACTCTGGAGGTTATGTTTTTGGAGAATTGGGAAAAAATATTGGGCCTATTAAAGGCAAATGGGTTGGATTGAAGGTCATAATGTACAACCTCATTCAAAATGACAAGACTGCAGTAAAACTGGAGCTTTGGGTTGATAAAAACAACAATAATAATTGGATAAAGGCAAATGAAAAAACTGACAAAGGCGGATGGGGAAATGCCGGAAGAGAATGTAGCGGTAAAGGCGATCAGATAATAACTTGGGGTGGACCGATAGCCGCGTTTAGATGGGATGGTGCAACAAATGTGGATATCAAAAAATTTAGTGTAAGAGAAATTGCACCTCTCAGATAAGTTATTTCTTGTGAAAATCATCATGATTTTTGGGATAACAAAATTAATAAGAAAAAGAAGCTCTATATGTAATGAAATATGTTTAATGACATTATTATCTAAATCAAGATTTATTGTGGTTGGTATCAAAAAATGACTTTACAAGAACAAACTTCAAGATATTCAGAGGTTGAAAAAAGTAAATGGCTCGCAAGAGTACTGATGGTCATTGCGGTAGGATGCGTCCTAGCAGCGAAAATTTATTTCACAATTTCACTTGTGGATCCATTAATAGGCATCTACAGTTTGCTCACTAGTTTTGTTTTACTTAGCATTCTAATTCTTTCCTACTTTAAGTATAAAGATCCATATCTAAATGCTAGAAATGTTGATGTGTCAAACGGTCCTCTAATAAGTATAGTAGTACCAGCAAAAAATGAAGAAAAAAATATACGAAATTGCGTTCAGTCCTGTCTGAACCAAACATATGAACGAAAGGAAATAATTATCGTTAATGATGGTAGCACAGACAGAACTGGTGAAATTCTCGACGAAATGCGCAAGGAAAACAGAACAGAGAGTTTTCGTATATTGCATTTGTCAAAGAGTGTTGGAAAGAAAAAAGCAGTGGAGGCAGCAAGCGAGATAGCCCGCGGAGAAATATATGCCTTTATGGATAGTGATTGTGATATGGCTTTAGACGCAGTTGAGAAGGCTGCAAAAATTTTTAATAACGATAGAAAATTAGGCGCTTTGACCTGTCATGGAAGGGTCAGGGATGCACAACGTGGCAATACAATAGAAAGATTTCAACAGGTTTACATAGATATATCTTGTAGATCAATTAAAGCAGCAGAGAGTTCCTTTCGATCAGTAACATGTTGTTCTGGGTCACTCAGTTTTTACAGAAGAGTTGCGATTCAGGATTTTATTCACGAATGGGCAAATGATAGGTTTTTGGGAATAGATTTCAAGTTTTGTACTGATAGAAGAATGACGGCACATATTTTGGGTACTCGTTCAAAACATGATATCTCTTTAGATAAAAAACAAAATGACCATATGCCAATATTGCAAACCGGCGCTGATGACATTGAGACGATGAAGAAATCTTTTGACCCCGATACAGAAATTTCCAATATACCAATAAAATGGAATGTGGAATATTCCAACAGCATAAGTGTAAATGTTGGAGTGCCCAAGACGTTCGAATCCCTAGCAAGACAACAAATACGCTGGAAGAAGAGCTTTATTCGTAGTCTGTTTGCAACAGGTGCAATATATTGGAAAAGGCCTTCTTTCATTGCACTTTTATATTACATTCAAATAGGGATGAAGCTTATTAGACCGTACATTCTTTTTTACACTATTGCAATCTTGCCAATAAAAGGCGACTTTACTTCAATCTTGTTTTGGATTGCCGGGGTAATGTTTACAGGGTTGATTTATTCTGTAGAATACAGACTTAGAAATCCGCATGACGGTCTTTGGTTATACAGACCTCCCTTTACGTTCATTACCACGTTTGTATATACTTGGCTCTTGATATATTCGGCAATAACCATAAGAAACAGGAGCTGGAGATAGTCACTAAGAATGAGTTTGTTGCAGAAAGGGAAGTAATATCTCAAGTGATTCCTAATTGCGATATATTAGCGTGATTCTTGTTACCTTCATAATGATAGTAGGGTTTTCGGTAATTATGATGAAATTCACAGGATATTGGCCATGCAAAATTGGAGAAGCCCTTGAAATAAAGGATGTTAGCTGCAAAAAAAACCTCCAAGAGAATATCGATATCATGCTGAATGCAAGTCATATTTCTTTACCTTTCCATTTTCTATTACTATCTCTTCAAAATATCTGACTACGGTAATTTCAGATATTAGTGGTGTTTTGAGTTTCTTGCCACCCACCATGTCCAAAATCATTGCAGGAAAATTCGCGCCTGCCAAAGTAGCAAAAATAGTACCACCACCTAAACGAGGATTGACTTCCACTACTTTGAGAATACCATCTTTTGTTTCTTTCATTTGAATACAACAAGGTCCTATTATTTTTAGGTATTTTGCAATAGACTTGCAAGTCTCTGAAATAGACTCATTGATAACAATTCTACCCATTGTGGAAATTCCAGCTTTTGTTTGTAGTCTAATTCGAGGGACCGCAATAATCGGTTGACCATCCAAATCCGACAGTACATCTATAGTGTATTCGGTGCCAGGCAAATATACTTGATAAATTAAATTATCGTTTTTTGATTGGACATATTTTAGATCATCCTCGTTGTCTATTTTTACTATTCCTTTGCTTCCTTTACCGTATCTTGGTTTTGCAATTAGCGGAAATTCTTTTATTTTATCAGGGTCAGCAGTTGTGAAAGGTAGTGCAAACTTTTTTGAAAGAAAAGTAAAAGTCTCCATCTTGTCCCTGCATTTTTCCATGACTTCTTCGTCGCTTACAACAGCCAATGCTCCGTGCTCCAATAATTTTCGTTTATTTTTACTAAAATAATATATGTCATAGCCAGATGATGGCATCAGAATACTAATATTGTGCTTTGAGATTATTTCAAAAAGCCTAGCCGGATATGATTGGTTATCTGTTTCTGGTAACACTTCATGCGCATCAGATAAATAAAAACCTGCTGAGATTGGGTTTGCGTCTGAACTTATTATTTTTACAGGATATTTTACCATTTTTAGAGATTTTATTGTATTAATTGCAGCCGGTGCGGAAGCACCTGGAACTAACACAGTAGGAAATGAGGCGCCATTCAAGCAATATTCATATCCAAAATGAATTTTAATTCAATATTATATAAAAATTTTCAGACTAATGCGCTTACACTTCCTACCGAACCTAAATATTTCAAAATAAACTAAAATATGTAACCAAATAATAAAGATGCACTTGCTTGATCTAAAAAAGGATTATCATGTACATTGCAACTACAATGACCATTCGCCTCAAGATTTGTCGGTTGAAAGAGTAACAAGATATGCTGAAACAATTAACTTGGATACTTTAGCATTCACAGAACATGTAAGAAAAACTTCTGATTGGATACCTAAATACCTAGATGATATAGATAGAATTAAATCATCTGGTACCAAGATGACTGTAATTGCCGGTTTTGAGGCAAAGATTCTGAAAGATGGAACAGTGGACGTACCTCTTGAATACGAAGGCCATTTTTTGATTGCAAGTTTTCATACAAAATATTACAATAAGCAAGATTGGCTTTTTTCTTTGAAATCGGCAATTTCCTTACCTTGTGTTAACGTCATTGGCCATTTGGCTCCAGAAGAATCATTCGATTTGACATATGAGGAGTTGATCGAATTATCACAATTATTGAAAAGCAATAACAAAATAATTGAAGTCAATGCAAAATATCACAGACCTCCAATGAAATGGTTGAAGATATTCAAGGAAAATAATATTAATCTACATTTGGGCAGTGATGCTCATAGCCTGACTGAAGTGGGCAATTTTAGATCTATTACCAGTTTAATACAATTCATCAATAATTAAGTTCTATCAAAAAAATGATAATGACAAGATATTTCTCTGATCAGCTAATTTCCCGGTGATAGAATACAGTATTACCAATGAGTGTCAATATTTTAGGTCAATGACAAAAACTGGTATAAGGCTACAGAATAATGAATTGAAAAAACAATTACACCTTTGAAATGCTCGCTTATTTTGAATCAATGAATTATCGTTCCATTCTCTGTCATGGGAATCAATTAAGACCAATTAAAATGCAAATTGAATAATAATATTTAAATTATCTAAATAGCATATAGAAGAGAGATTTTTCATTTATATGTCTAAGATAGTGATTGTTGACTCGCAAGTTGCAGGAATCTCAGGAGACATGCTTTTGAGTAGCTTAGTAGACATAGGCGCAAATAAAAAAAAAGTTATTGATTCCATTTATTCTTGCCAAGACTATTTTGAAGGTTCTAAAATACGCAAGATTGATTTCATAAAAACCACATCATATGGAATTTCCTGCACAAAATTATTATTTGAATATAAGGATTCGACAAAATCACGCTTAAGCAGTGTGGTATATAGATCAATTGCCTCTTGTTGTGACTCTTTAAATTTATCCAATATTGCAAAGTCATTTGTTCTTAATTCAATCAAAACAATAATTATGGCAGAATCAAGAATACATGGCAGCAAACATGACGACGTACGACTACATGAAGTCTCAACAGTTGATACTGCTGCAGATTTGATTGGTACAGCTGTAGCCTTGGATGATCTCGGGTTTTTATCCCTAAAATTCTATGCTACTGACGTCGCAATTGGTAACGGCATGTTGCAATTTTCACACGGTATTGTTCCCAATCCCGGTAATGCAATACTAGAAATCTTTAGGAATTCACAAATTCTACTGGTACCAGGTAAAATTGATGGCGAGCTTACTACCCCTACTGGCGCAGCGATGCTAGTTAACTTGGCTTCTGAACATATTTCTCAGTATCCTCCATTCATTCCCGAACAAATAGGAAACGGAACTGGTCAAAAAGACGGAAAGAATGCCGCAAACATACTCAGATTAGTTGTCGGCAAATCAAATTCTAAGGTAGATCATACGTCAGAAAGTGTGTATGAGATTGAAACAAACGTCGATGACACTACAGGAGAGATAATAGGCAATATGATTGAAACACTATATGCGAATGACGCAAAAGACGTTACCGTTCTTCAGGGCATCTCTAAGAAAAACAGGCCGTCCTTTGTCATTAAAGTCCTGAGTGATAAGACATCTCGTGATTCCCTAGTTGAGTTACTATTAAGTGAAACAGGTTCCCTAGGATGCAGAGTTCATGAGATAAACAGGATAACAATGCCCAGATCTTTTATAACAGTTCCCATTACAATTGAGAATCAGAGATTTGTAGTCAAGGTAAAGCTTTCAAAGGATAAAGATGGAATGATTAAAATCATAAAGCCAGAATATGACGATATTAAAAAAATTGCAGAAAAACTAAACGCTCCCTACAGAAAGGTATTTGATATCGTATACCACAAAGTATTCAAAAATTGCAATAAATACAATAGATGGTAAATTTGGAAGAAATTCTTTATCAAAGGCTGGTTTCATGGTTTCAAGATAAAAACGAAAAGACCATTATTGCTTTGTCAGGAGGTGTCGACAGTGCTGTTGTTGCCATGGCCGCAAAGAAAGCATTAAATAAAAATGCCGTTGCTGTTACTGCAGATTATAATACTCTCTCAGCCGACGAATTAACATCTGCAAAAAAAATAGCCCAAGAAATAGACATTGATCATAAAATAATAAAATACAATGAATTAGACAATACAGAGTTTGTCAAAAACGATTTAATGAGATGTTATCATTGCAGAACTGAACTTTCAGCTTACCTGTTAAGGGAGGCAGAACGAATGGACGTGAAATTGATTGTCGATGGTACAAATACCGACGACTTGATGGATTATCGTCCAGGAATCGTAGCCCTGAGAGAAAACGGTGTAAAAAGCCCACTTGTAGAGCTTGGAATCAATAAACACAATGTAAGAAATATTGCAAAGTCAAACAACTTGACAGTTTTTGATAAACCGTCAAACTCATGCTTGGCGTCAAGAATACCACATGGGACGCCAGTAACATTTGAAAAACTTAGAAGAATAGAGAAGGCTGAACTACTAGTCAAGTCTATTTTCAAGGTAAGGCAGGTTAGAGTTCGGGATCATCAAAACATGGCAAGGATTGAAGTTGTAAAGGCAGAAATAAAAGAGATGTTTGATACAGACAAACTGTCAGAAATTGATTCAAAACTAAAGGAGCTCGGGTTCAAGCACATTGTGTTAGATCTATCAGGCTACAAAAGTAATGAAAATATTAATGTCCATTCTATCGACAAAAAGATAATCTAACCGAAGATTAATACTGCATACATAGTCGTGCCTTGATCTGATAGAAAGATTAACATTGAACAGATTAGGATCGATCGTATGGCAAATCTAAAAGAAGGAGACGTTGCTCCAGATTTTGAGTTACCCGATATCGATATGAAAATGCGTAAACTTAATGAATTTAAGGGCAGGAATACATTATTGGCTTTTTTTCCGGCTGCAGAATCTCCTGTATGCACTACAGAGATGTGCGCCTTCAGAGATTCGCTGAATGAATTCGAAAAAAGCAATACATCAGTAGTAGGAATCTCTGTAGATGGCCCATTCGCAAACAAGATATTCAAAATAAATAGACATCTGAATTTTCCACTCTTGAGTGATTATAAAAGGGAAACAATCGGCGACTACGGAATAGTAATGAAGGATCTTGGTCCCTTGAAGGAATACAATGCGGCCAAAAGATCGATTTTCCTGTTGGATAAAAATGGCGTTATCAAGTATGTATGGATTTCAGATAATCCACTTGTTGAGCCAAATTACAACGAAATTAGAGATAAAATAAAAGAGTTCAATTACTGATTTGCAACTGCTGCAAATTTAATGTCAAATAATACTAGCTGGAACTATCTATTCTTTATTCCGATATTATTCTACCCTGATGTTACTCAATTAGGGCAACTACATCGTTTCTTGAAACAGTATCTCCAATTTTTACCTTTATATCTCTAATTTGACCGTCTTTATGAGCCTTTACAGCAACCTGCATTTTCATAGATTCCAGCACAATTACTGAATCTCCTTTTTTTAATTGGTCTCCTGACTTTAACATAATGGACACTACGCGACCAGGAATTTGACTGAAGAGTTTGTTATCACCTGTAGATGATGTTCCCAATGCCATTGATTTTTCTAGAATTTCAGTCAATTTTGAATGTTTTTTGAGAACAATTTGCTCTCCGTTCATCAACATTTTAATGTACGCACTTCCAAATTCCAATATCTTGGCGGATTTATAAGAGTTGTCTATAATAAACTCCAAAATACCGTTTTTGAGTCCCACTATCTGGATATAATGTTTCTTACCATTTATAGTAGCGATAATTTTACCGTCTCCGCTAGATTCAGATATTGAACCTGATAGAACGTTATCTAAATTATCTATCTTAAATTCCATTTTTCTGATTACCCGTTCTTATCCAATTAGATAATGAAAGTTTACTCGATGGATTAATGGCACTTTGTCCTTTCAAGTATTCAGAGTATAGTAAAGCAGCTGCGACGGAAGAATCAACTGACTTTAGTTGTTTTTCCTTTAGCTCGTTCTGCATTTGATTCAGCATATCATATTTTTCCAAGTAATCTGTAGAAATATTTCCTTGAATAAAGTTATTCTCATTCATTATGGTCTGATATAGTGGAATAGTGGTGTTTATTCCTTCTATCATAAATTCATCCAAGGCATTGGACATCCTCACCCTTGCCTCATTAAAATCTTGTCCCCATGTTATCAACTTTGCGACCAGAGAATCATAGTACCCCGATACACTACATCCCGGATATAGGTATGTGTCTACTCTTACACCAGGCCCATAAGGAAGATTGCAGTCTGGTACCAGTCCAACCGAAGGAACAAAGTCGTGAAATGGATCTTCGGCATTTATTCTACATTCTATTGCAGAACCATTAAGTTCAAGATCTGACTGCTTGAAGGGAATTTCTTCACCGCATGCAATTCTTATTTGTAACTTGACAAGATCAATCCCAGTGACTAATTCTGTTACGGGATGCTCTACTTGGAGTCGAGAGTTTACCTCAATAAAATAAAAGTTGCCCTTTCCATCCCTTAAGAACTCGGCTGTGCCCGCATTAAGATAGTCGACTGATTCTGCTGCCCTGACAGCGATTTCGCCAATATCTGATCTTGTTTTCTTGTCTACTACTGAAGATGGTGAAAATTCAATTAACTTTTGATGACGTCTCTGTATAGAACATTCGCGCTCAAAAAGATGTCTACCGTTTCCACTGGAATCTCTGGCAAGCTGAAATTCTATATGTCTTATGCCTTGGAGGAATTTTTCTACATATAACCCCGATTTCCCGAATGCTGCTCTCGATTCTGCAGCAGCCATTTCAAATTCTTCCCTAAGCTTTTTTTCATTGTCTGCGAATCGTATACCTCTTCCACCTCCACCGTATGCAGATTTAAGCAGAACAGGATACCCTGCCTCCTCAGCGATTTCTACTGCCTTGTCAACCTCTTCTAGAATATCGTCACTTCCGGGTATCGTTGGCACTTGTGCCTTTTTCATTATTTCTTTGCATTTCATTTTATCACCCGTCAATCCCATGGCCTGGCTGGATGGACCAATAAAGATAATACCTTTCTCTTCACATTTTGCAGCAAAGGTTTCGTTTTCTGACAAAAATCCGTAACCAGGATGAATTGCTTCAGCCCCAGCGCTCTCTGCAATTTCAATTATCTTCTCAATGTTAAGGTAGCTTTTGGTAGGTGCTGGAGGACCAATGTAATACGCCTCATCAGCACTCTTTACATGCTTTGATTTTAAATCTTCATCAGAGTAAAGTGCGATAGATTTTATCTTCAGTTCCTTGCATGCTCTAATTACCCTGAGAGCTATTTCCCCCCTATTTGCAATTAAAATGCTAGAAATTAATTTTCCCATTTCACATCTCCCCTAAAGATTAATGTTACCATGTTTCCTTACTGGCCTTGATTCTCGCTTATTCTGAAATACACTTAGAGCCTTTACTATCATTATCCTTGTTTCAATAGGATCTATAACAAGATCAATTATTCCCTTTTCTGCTGCAATGTATGGGTTTGCAAATTTCTCACGGTATTCTTTTGCCAGTTTCTTTTTAATTTCAATTGGGTTTTTCGAGCTCTTGAGATCTTTTCTGTGTACTATTGTTATGGCAGCTTCAGGACCCAGAACAGCAATTTCTGCTGTTGGCCATGCGTAGTTAATGTCAGCTCTAAGATTTTTACTCCCCATTGCAATGTATGCCCCACCATAAGCCTTGCCTATAATACAAGTTATCTTTGGAACTGTTGCATCACAATATGCATAGAGCAACTTGCTGCCGTGTCGAATTATACCATTGTGCTCCTGATCTGCCCCGGGTAGATAACCAGGTGTATCAACTAGAGTAACAATTGGAATATTAAAACAATCACAAAAGCGAATAAACCGCGCTGCTTTGGTTGAAGAGTTGATGTCTAATGCACCAGCAAGGTACATTGGTTGATTAGCGACTATTCCTACTGCCTTCCCATCAATTCTAGCAAACCCAACAATTATGTTCTCCGCAAAACGTTCATGTACTTCTAGAAAATCAGCTTTATCAACCAGTAATCTTATAATTTGCTTCATGTCGTACTGCTCATAAGGATTTTCCGGCAGTATCTTGGAGAATTCTGGTTCAAGCCTATTCGGATCATCTTGTGATTCGACAGGTGTTGATATCTCCAGATTATTCTGGGGTATAAAAGAAATCAATTTTTTTATTTTATCCATACATTCATATTCATTTTCAGCAACAAAATGAGCGACACCAGATCTTGTTGAATGAGTTCTTGCACCACCTAAATCTTCAAATGATACTTCTTGGCTCAGGACTTCTTTTACCACTTCTGGACCGGTAACAAACATTTGACCTATATTTTCAACCATGATAACAAAGTCAGTCATTGCCGGTGAATATACTGCTCCACCTGCACATGGACCGATGCTTGCTGTTATTTGTGGAATAACTCCAGAAGCCATTGTGTTTCTAAAGAATATGTCACCGTAGCCATCTAGACTCATTACACCTTCTTGAATTCTTGCTCCCCCAGAATCCAAGATACCAATAAGGGGAGCGCCAACTTTAATTGCATGATCCATTAACTTTACGATTTTTCTCCCTGCCATTTCACCCAGAGATCCACCTAATATCGTGAAATCATAGGCATATACGAAAACCTGTCTGCCATTAATAGTTCCAAAGCCTGTGATAACCCCATCTCCATAGTATTTTGCCGTATCAGAGTCTATTGACCGGTGTACGACGTACTTGTCGATTTCGATAAAAGAATTAATATCTAGCAGTAAATCTAGTCTTTCCCGTGCAGTTAGTTTTCCCTTTGTATGCTGAGCTTCAATTCTTTCTTGGCCTCCTCCAATCTCTGCTTTTTTTTTCATTTCATGCAGTCGGTTTATCTTTTCATCATGCATAACAATTTTAAACAGCATATATTCGCATATAAATTCATTATAGCTAAAACAAGAACTTCTTAACCAAATACAAGTGCAATGCCCTTTTATTGATTAGTTCTTTGGCTACACAACCTTGAAAAGAGATTTTATTCCCTTAAACCTGATCTTCCGCCCTTTGCTCGTCGGAAGTAGTTCATGCCCATATTATAATTGTCGTATAATGATTCAAGGGATTCTATTTCAGATCGGAGCGATTCGAGCTCAATCCTTGGGACGTTGGCATCATTTTTCATTGATTCGTATTTTTCTATCTTTTCTGAGAGAAGTTTACCTACATTCTGTTCATATTCACTGGACATACAAAAATACTACGATTTCCGAGAGTTTAATATTTTTCTATTTTATATTTTTTATTTTCAATCTTGTTTCGCCGTACAATTAGGCCGCTGATAAGACCAATTTAGGCAGTGAATTTGGACTCGATCCAAAATAGACTTTTAAACCATGTTTTCTCTTTCCTTGAGATACGTGCGTCGTACATTCCCAACGCGGGATACTTCCCTAACCAGGACATCTGCTTCTTTTTCTGAAGCAATCGTACTGCGAATCAAATCTTCATATCTATCCGTCCGAGCCAGAATCTGAACTAGAGCTTCAAAATATTGACAGCCAAAATTACTCCTTGATGTATGAAAATATTGTGCTAGAATTCTAAGTGTTTTTTTCAAACCTTGTGCCCTCGAAAAAATTCCCATGTTTTCAAATCCTATGCTATACCTATTGTACCTGATATACTTGTTACGTGATTCATGAAATAGCGTTTTGGCCAATATTGATGAGAAATATCTCAAGACCTTCCAGTTTCTTATGACCAGAGATCTACTGAGAATTACATCTAATTCTGATAACCGGTCTAACAGAACGGCGATAGTAAAAATGTCAAGCTTTGACATGACTATGCTCGAGAAAAATGCTCCAAGTATGTCTTTGCGTCGATCTTCAGAAGATTGACCAAATCTGGGATCTGAATAAGATATATCAGCTCTGTTAATATTGGCAAGTGCCTCTTCAAATGTAGACGATGTGAAGAATTGGTTTATCATGGCTTCTACATCAATTTCCGTTGAGGGATTTTTTGCTGTCGAATATCCTGCGATCATTACCTGTGCAGAATTCAATAGCGATCTTATATCTCCCAAAGAATTTCGAACTACTGTGACTCTATCTTTGGCATCCATTGAAGAATTTCGATTTCTAAGAACTTTGTCCAAGTAGAGCATAGAGAGCCTAGGAGGAATTGGTGAGAAATTAATTGTTTTTGAAACCTTTGAAATTTTCTTGATTGCTTCAGTGGATTTGTTAGCAGCCATTATTACTCTTATCGATGGTTCAGCAAAAAGGTCTATTAAAAAATCTAATCCGCCTGAATCTTCCCTGTTTGAAATCCCATCAATCTCGTCGAGAAAGAGAAGAAAGTCTTTTCCAGTAAGGCTGGTATTGGAAAATATTGGATGCAAGATCTGGGCAAGCATGATCTTATTACGAGTATCACTTGCATTCAGTTCAACAAGATCAATATCAAATTCTCGACATAAAGCATGAACAAATGACGTTTTACCTACACCTGGAGGTCCTATTAGTAACAGTGGTTTTGATCCATTTGACCATTTTGAGAGCCATTCTACTACTTTCTTGCGGGAATTTTCATTTCCGATAAAATCTGATAAATCGGGATGCATCATAAACCAACACTTGCCTTAATTGATTCTCATTTAGAATTTTTAATAGTTATTGACAGATTTTTCTGAAAGTACGGAAACAAGTCCCTGCGTTTCATTACATTAAACCAGTACTGATTATAATGACTTACTGTCAAAAACAAGAATTTCAAAAATGGTTCTATACTGAGCTCATCGGGTAACATGTCTAGCGCAATTTTAGCTTCGTCCAGATAGATTTCACTTTTTTTCAGTGTTAATTCAAATGCTTTCTCAACGTTTTTTGTGACTATTGCATAGTATAATGGCCATGATGGTATCTTTATCCCACCATTTACTATAGCGTCTTCCATTTCGTTACCGCACCCAACACATTCTGCTGCTTTTGCCATACCTAAATGAAAGATATCATTTAGAGGAGGAAGATTCATTGCCATATTTCTGCCCGCCGTTCCCATCACGGCCCGGTATTTCTTGTAGCAGCCAATCATGTTCTCGTCGCTTATGGATCCTGGTTTTAATTTCAATCTAGCATCAATATACTGGCCTATTCTTGCATCTTTAAATCCATCTTCAAATGCCTTCAGTACGGTATCTCCTCCAATAGAGATTTTTTGCCTTGCTATTTCCAAAATATAAGGATTCATTAGCTTGTAATCATCAAGAAATTCGATATCCTCATCTGCGTCCATTATTCTGTCCATGGGTTCACTTAGATCTATAGCGATAACATGACCATCAACTATTGAGTTTCGTACCTCTTTTGAAATTGTCTCCTTGTTGAAATCAGCGGCACTATCCATAAGAGCTGTTAGAACTGGATAAGTCATTTTAACAAAGTTAGAATTCAATATTCGTTGAACCCTGTCTGCCAACACGTCAGGTTTAGATAGCCTTTCACGAACCGTTTCTATTTTTGAATCGTCCAAAGACAATTCATTTGCTTCTATCTCATCAACGAATTTTTTCATCGTTGCTTTCGGATTTGTATCTGAAGTCAGTTTTTCATGTAGAGATAGTAAGAATCGCTTGGTGAATTCTGAAAATTCTTTTTCGGATTCAACTTTGTATTTATGGTATTGTTTATACCCATTTTCCTGTAAAAGTACTTGCTTTATTATTCGCTTACCTGAGCGAGTACTCAATAATGAAACCTTTGAAAAAATTTTACTTTCTTTGGCACTCATTTACAATTCTTTCAGAATATTCCGTCGTTATTTAACTTTCAGATTAAAATTTCTCATAGAAATTTAGATGTCAAAAAGAGTTAGAAAAAGTGTTAGCAACTATGCTACCTTGAAGACATGGCAATTCTTTCTTGTTCGTTCTTTTTCTTTACACAGTGACTCTCCATTGAGTTATTTGATGCCAAAATTATCTCCTTTGCAAGGGCCTCTTCAATGGTCTTTGGGTTGGAGTATGTTGATTCTCTCACTCCTTCTGCTATAAACCGCAGTGCTAGGTCAATGCGTCTTAAGGGTGCCACATCGACAGAGACATGATATACAACCCCACCGTAAACTATTCTTGTGGTGTCCTCATTGGGCGCTGCATTCTCAATTGCCCTTATTAAAAGCTCCACTGGGTTGTTACCTGTTTCATGATAGATTAAATCAAGTGCAGTTTTCACGGTTTTTATCATTCTACCCTTTTTACCGCCCATTCTTCCGGTATTTTTTGCGTACTTTTTACCAAAGTGCATTAGTTTGTTGACCAATCTCTCAATGATATGAACTTCAGCCTTCTTCAGTCTCTGATGTTCATGTCTTCCAAAGCTAATTGGAATAATTACAGCGTCTAGTGCTATTACATTTTTTAAACCCGAGTCCTGAATTTCGATGTCGTCTGTGTTCCATTTGTTAAACAACAACATTGCATTTTCTTTTGTAACCATTCATATCATCTCCTAGGTTTTTCCTTTCGCCCATAAACCAATTCTATTAGCGAAACACCGTTAACCTTGAAAACCTGCCATCTAACACCAGGAATATCACCCATTGCACCTCCCATTGAGCCTCCAATACCTTCAAGTAAAACTTCATCGTGTTCATCGATGTAATTAAGAGCTCCGTCCCTTGGAAGGAATGCAGTAATAGATTTACCATTCTTGATTAACTGGACTCGGACACATTTCCTAACAGCAGAGTTTGGCTGCTTTGATTCAATACCGACTTTTTCAAGCACTATGGCTCTTGCCTGTGGAGCTCCCTCCAACGGGTTTGCCTTTTTGTCAAGCATCAACATGCGCCTCTTGTAATACTTGTTTGACCACCTCATTCTTTTTCTCTTTGATTTTAAAACTCGTCCTGAAAATAACCCTAAGGGTGACTTTGCCATTTACAATACAACCTCAATTATTCTGGGCATGATCTTCGCTCACTATCATTACGTTTGATATCTGAAAATATCTTTTTGCCAAAATTCTTGCCTTCTCTGCATTACGTCCCTCTTTTCCCACTACTATGCCTTTCTTTTTTGAGTCCACTACCACAACAGCTTGTCTTGAACCATCGAATCTATTATTAATCTTTATCTCATTTATCATATCAGAATTGAGTACGTTGCCCAAAAAAGCAGAAGGATCTTCAGAATATTCAACTAATTCAACTTTCTTTGTTACAATACCTTGAAGTTGTCTTATTGTAGCACCACCTTTTCCGATTGCCAACCCCATTTGTCCTTTATTTACAACAAAGATTACCCTGTCCATTTTCTCATCTACAACACAATCGCGTGCTACTGCTCCGGTTATATTTTGAAATAGAGACATCAGTCGTAGTTCGTCTGATGTTAGTTTAATTTTTTCTGTCAATCTACTTCTGAACCTCTAGCATTAGATTTTTTTTTCACGAGATTTAAAAATTGATTAGCCATTGTATGGTCATTATTATTATTTAAATCGAAAAAACCCCAAAGATTTTTCACAGTAACAATACGCATTCATTTGTATCACTTACTTTATTCCAAATTCGTTTAGTATCTCTTGAATTTCATTTTCTTCGCCTATTTTGAGGGAGAGTGCACTAATTCTAAATGGCTTGCTACACAATCTGCCGAGCTGGACTGAATTACCATCAAAGTGTAACGTTGGTACCTGGGCTGATTTTGCTTCTTCTAGGATTTTTGATTTATTTTTTGGCATCAATGAGTTTGAAAGAACTATAAGTTTTGAACCCTTGATTGAACCCATTACTTGTCTGGTTCCAATTTTACATTTATTAGAATTGATTGCTTCTTTAATTGTTTTTTCGAGATTTTTCATTTTCATCTTTCACACTCATGTAAAGTTCGACCATACCGGTACCAATAGGTACGGTGGCGCCTACTATAACGTTTTCTGTTACACCTTTGAGGGATTCTATCTGTCCTTCCAAAGAAGCTCTTGCAATTGTAGGTACAGTAATTTCAAATGCGGCGCGGGCCAGTACAGATGTTTTGGTACCAGCGATTCCATGTCTTCCTATTTGCTGCAAATGTCCTTTTGATGTCATAAGATCGGCTACCAGCATAATATGCCTCATATCAACTTCAAGACCCTGTTCTTCCAATGTGTTGGTGATTTCTTTGATCAGTGCATTTCTTGCAGCCTCTATTCCAAGTGTTTGCCAAACTTCATAGACATTATTTGTTGTAATCCTTGAAGTATCAATACCGTCAATCGCTATTATCTTGGAAAGATTTGAACCTGCTGTTTGAATTACCCATTCCTCACTTTGCTTAACAATTGTTACTCTTTCAATGTCTTGGACACCTTTCACTCTTGCGTTTAATAGCTTGTTCTTCATTGCGAGTAACGTCTGCGCGTCAGGTTCTCCTGTAATCGATATTTTTATAATTTTCTTTGCTTCTTGCAATGTAACGTCGTATTTCTTCTTCGGACCCTTTAGCACCTCCATAATGTCTTCGATAGAACATCCCCGCTCAGATAATTTTGAATCTGAAATATGGAATGTTAGTACTCCTGAATAATCAGTCTCACTTCTTTCGATTAAATCGGCTACCTTTGTAAATATTATTTCCCTTGCAACATTGAGAGCCTTTTCTCTTGATACTTTATGTTCTTCATCTAGATATACATCCATGGTTGGTGTGACCGGCTTTTTACGCGCATCTACAAGTTCTATTAGTCTAGGCAATCCGAGGGTAACGTTTCTTTCTTTTACTCCGGCAAAGTGGAATGTTCTTAGCGTCATCTGGGTTCCCGGCTCTCCAATAGATTGAGCTGTTACGACCCCTACAGCCTCTCCGGGTTCTACCATTGCCCTGTTGATTAGATCCAGCGTCTTCTTTATCACTTTGTTAGCGCCATCTCTACTTATTTTGTTTTGACTAAGAGATAGTAACAACTTTTCTCTAAGTCTGGGATTAAGATTCTTGGTATGTTTATTTACTATTTCTGAGATCTCTTTTTCTGTTGCTTTTTTGCCTTCGTCAACTAATAATACACCTTCGATCAAACGAGAAATATTAACGGCTTCACCATGGTCG
>DATIFZ010000044.1:0-10979 GCA_035454925.1 Nitrososphaeraceae archaeon | reverse complement strand
CGACTAGGCAGGAGGTTGAAATTCCAAACTTTTCGTTAATCGACTGGAGATGCGGTACACTATTTCCTGCATCTCGCAGCAATATAACGTTCATCGGTTTCTTACTGTTTGAAATTCTAGCAAGATTTACTGGATGTTCCTTCATCAGAACAATGGATTTGCAAGTAAATTCATTTACAATTTTTGTGGACAGCTTGGAAGATTCAGAATTTTCTTCTGGCTGAGATTCTTGAACTTCCATATTCTCAACGTC
This sequence comes from Nitrososphaeraceae archaeon, assembly GCA_035454925.1. Taxonomy (GTDB): domain Archaea; phylum Thermoproteota; class Nitrososphaeria; order Nitrososphaerales; family Nitrososphaeraceae; genus TA-21. The sequence continues at coordinate 10,726 of DATIFZ010000044.1, read as the reverse complement.
AGTATTGGCAATTCCAATTCCGTTCAATTTACCGTAGGCAGGATCGGTATTAGTTATTTTATCAGAGAGAAATTTCTTGTTATGTCTAAATTTAATAATTACTCTGTGAGAAATAGTTGGATTTATTTTGACTGACACATCTGGATCGTCAAATTTTAAATTTTTTTCTAGAAATGAACAGATATTGCTGGCTTCCTCCCTTTTGATATCCCGACCCGCACGTCTATCAATTATTTTATTATCATCTAAAGTGGCAAAGTTTCCTCTTAATGCAAGATCACCGTCACGGAAATCAATGTCAGATCCTATTATTTCCACAATTCCTCTTCCAGCATACTTTTTACCCTCAAAATTATAACCAAGCATATTAAATACGGCAATATCTGATTGAGGGGATATTCCCTTTCCTACGCTTATCACTTGACCCATTTTTCCCTTTCTTGCCAGGGAATCAATATTCGGAGTCTTTGCTGCCTCTAGCGGAGTTTGACCCTTCAATTGAGGATTCGGAAGATCGCCTATTCCGTCAAGTAGAACATACAATACTCTCAAATCCGGATTGTCAGACATTGTTTGAAGAGAAAAGAGACCATGATTTATCTGTAATGTCATTGGCGAGAAATCTTTTTTTTCCAATATGTGTACACAAAGAATTAAAAAGAACTGAGGCAATAGGTGTTTAAGATAAATTGAGAATCATGGCTATTGGGAGTAGAATTTTTGTAACAAGCTTTCAATTAGCGGGTGTCGAAGGCATTAAAGTTGAATCTGCATCCGAGGCGCTACATCATATCAATGGTTTAGATAACGTTAGTGATGTGGGTCTTGTGCTGATAAGCGAAGACATTGGAAAAGAAATTCGAACTCAACTAACGAGTATCAGAGCTAATCGCCCAATTCCACTAATTTTTGAATTACCTGCACCTGGCGGCAGTAGAGAAAATGTAGATTATAGAGCGCTACTAAAACAGATTTTGGGTGTGTAATTCAATTTCTAGTTTAACTTGACTGGAGACACTAAACTGAAATCTTAAAAAATCAATCTGTCTTAAAATCAATCTATAAGATCATTAATTATTATCAATTTTTTTTGAAAGCGTATAGTCTATATTTTCCAATTAATTAACGATAGCAATTGTTCAATATAGCACTGCTTGCAGTCCTAGTAGCAATCAATGTTGGAATTCTTGCTTGTTGGATTTATTTTCTTATTTTTATCATCTGGTCAATTTCCAAGTCGCCAAAACTGGAATGGTCCGCACGATTTCGAATTGATTCGAAACCAAAAGTTAGTATTATCGTTCCTGCGAGGAACGAAGAAGAGACAATATCAAAATGTCTACAATCGCTATTATCGCAAGACTACGATAACTATGAAGTAATTGCGATCGATGATTCATCTACTGACAATACCTTGTCAATCATCTCAAAATTGTCTGAAAAAGATAATAGATTGATAACAGTGAATTCACCACCAAGACCTAATGATTGGATTGGAAAGAATTGGGCCTGTTTCCATGGATATAAAAAATCCACAGGAGAAATTCTACTGTTTACCGATGCGGATAGTGTCCATAGACCTGATGCACTATCATCTGCAATTAATACAATGATACATGATGATCTAGATGCAGTCACACTCGTCCCCAAATTATTATGCCATGATTTGATTACGAAATTCACTTTACCCGTACTATCTGTGTTTCTACATTCTAGATACTCACCACTTCGGGTAAACAATCCAAAAAATAAAATTGGATATTTTTTTGGCACTTTTTATCTCATATCCAAAAAGAATTATGAGAAAATCGGCACACATGAGAAAGTGCGTCAGGAATTAGTCGAAGATGGAGCTCTTGGACGTAGAGTGAAAGAGCAAGGAATGAGACTAAAACTAATTAGGGGTGAAAATTTTGTTCAAGCAACCTGGGCTCGTGATCCCCGTTCACTCTGGCACGCCTTGCGACGTATAATTATTCCATTGCGAACACAAAAAAGAAAATCTGCATTAATGGCTACGGCCTTTATCTTCTTTATCTTATTAGAGCCAATTCTAATTCTACCGTTTTCATTGTTTTATTTTCCAGCTAGCCAGTTTGGAGGACTTTTACTAACTGTTAACTGTTTGATAATTTTCCTGTTGCTCGCCTGCGCAGTTGTACAGTCTCATTTCGGTCTCCAACAAAAATCGATTTATGGAGCAGGTTTTGTAGTAGGGTGTACGGTCATAACGGTCTGCTTCTTATTATCTGTATTTGAGTTAAGAGGAAATAGGGTAGTAAAGTGGCGGGACAGAAGTTATTTTGTCGGAACCAAGCAGCACCCATTTCATCTATAGTTGTGTCAAAAAGAAATGAAATTAGAAATGGCAATCATTCTTGAAACAAATTATTAATAATATGACCGTCAATAATAATGGGCATTGAAATCTCAGCTGGACGCAATAGATCGGTCGACATCGAACGACCTTGTCCAAAGAGTACAAGATTTCCCAATAAGTAAGGAAGAGATTTTTGAGTTAGTGGCCCGATATGACACGAAATCGCTATGCAACTTTTCACAAAAACTTAGAGACATTTGCAAGAATGGTCCGATCACATACTCCAGGAAGGTATTCATAAATTTGATAAATCTCTGCAGGGATAGCTGCTCCTACTGTACTTATAAGAAAGAATTATCAGATTTTGACTTGTCAATTTTGACGAAGGATCAAGTTCTAAACATAGCAAGGTTAGGCAAACGTCTGAAATGTACTGAGGCATTAATTGTCACCGGGGAGAGGCCTGAACAAAAATATCCCGAATTCAAAGAATGGTTAAGTAGACACAATTGTTCAACTACTGCTGAATACGTTGAACAAATAAGCGAATTAATATTGGAAGAAACAGGACTGTTACCACATACAAACGCAGGTACATTAAGGTATGATGAATTGTCTCTGCTAAAAAAATCCAATGTGAGCCTAGGATGTATGCTAGAGACATCAAGTGAAAGACTCACTGGTAAGAACATGCCTCACGAATTTGCGCCAAGCAAAAATCCAAGAGCTAGGATTAGAGTTCTCGAAAATGCAGGCAAATTGAAAATCCCTATCACGACAGGGCTCCTCGTTGGGATAGGTGAAACATTGGAAGAAATAATTGATTCACTGATAGTTATAAGAAATTTGAACGAAAAATTTAGAAATATTCAGGAAATAATAATCCAAAATCATGTCCCCAAATATAATACTAAAATGAGGAACTCTTTGCCGCCCACACATGGTTCATTTTTATTAACTATCGCATTGGCAAGGATTGTCATGCCACATATGAACATACAGGTTCCACCCAATCTCAGCCCTAAAGTTTATTCTACCTATATTGGTGCTGGAATCAATGATTGGGGAGGTATATCTCCGTTAACAATTGATTTCGTAAATCCAGAATCGCCTTGGCCCGAGATCAGTGATGTTAAACATGTTACTGAAAAGGAGGACCATATGTTTAGAGGAAGACTTCCAATTTACCCGGAATTTGTAATGAATAAAAGTGAGTTCATTCCAAAGAATCTGTGGAAATATGTTTCAGAGATGTCTGATAACACGGGATTGGTAAAGGAGGAGCTATGTTAATGCTTGAATCAATATTGAGAGACATAGATCCTATTATTTCTGATATACTAAACCAGTCACTTGACTCAAAGAATATTTCCATTAAGCAAGCTATTGAATTGTTTCAAACAACGGGGACTGAAATGATAATGACTGCTATGGTTGCTGACAATTTAAGAAAAAGAGCCGTTGGTGATAAAGTGACTTTCGTAATAAATAGAAATATCAATTTTACAAATGTCTGTATTAAAAGATGTGGTTTTTGTGCTTATAGTAGAGACTTTAGAAATGAAGAAAGTTATTTTCTACCTACAGAAGAAGTTGTGAGAAGGGCTAAGGAGGCATGGAATTTAGGTGCAACTGAAATTTGTATCCAGGCAGGACTACCCCCAAAGATGGATGGCTTCTTATATGTTGACATATGTAAGGCGATAAAAAAAGAGCTACCAAATATACATATCCATGCGTTTTCTCCCGAAGAGATCTTGTATGGTTCCTATAGATCAGGACTATCTGTGAAAGAATACCTGAAGATATTAAAAGAATCTGGACTAGGAAGTTTGCCGGGAACTGCGGCTGAAATACTGGACCAGGATGTTCGCAATCTGATATCTCCAGGTAGAATCACAGTTGCTGATTGGCTCAATGTTATAACAACCGCACACAAATTGAAAATATCTACCACTTCAACCATAATGTACGGCCATGTAGAAACAATGGAAGATAGGGCTAAACATTTGGATTTATTGAGGTCAATTCAAAATCAGACAAATGGATTCACAGAATTTGTACCATTGAGCTTTGTACATAGAGAAGCTCCAATGTATAATCTTAATCTTGTAAAGGGCATTGCGCCGGGTCCAACAGGTCAGGATGTGATAAAGATGCATGCAGTTTCTAGAATAATGCTCAACAATTTCATAAATAATATTCAGGTTTCTTGGGTCAAAGAGGGAGCGAAAATGTCCCAATTACTTCTTGAGGCCGGAGTAAACGATTTTGGCGGGACCTTAATAAATGAAAGTATTTCTACATCTGCAGGATCTGAGTTTGGACAATTAATGAGACCAATGGAAATAAGCTCGTTGATACAATCAGCTGGTCGAGTACCAGCACAAAGGAACTCAGTTTACGGAATCATAAAAGTTTATGACGGAATTAACGGTGAAAACGAATCGTTACTAGATAGTGCCGAAACAACGCAATTTGGCTCATATCAAGAATTGATAAAACTAGATAAATTCAGATACAAGCGTACAAAATGAAATGAAGGCACAACTTTGTTGTGTTGCCAGTCTGTTCCCATAGTAAGAGTAGAGTCAGTCTTCTGCAACAGGATTCCAAATTACCGTGAATGTCGAGCTGAGTTACTGACATCACTCATAATCACCCAAGGATTCAAAAGTCAAGACGGATTTCTGAGAGAATTGATATTAAAAGAGCGATATTTCAAGAAAATAAAGCAAGCAAAAATAATATTATTTAATATTTTGATAATCATAATAGGCGTGATTTTCTCAATTATTCATTACATTTAAGAATATCAACCATTCACATTAGGAGCGTTTGATTAACCTAGGAATCTTGATTTCCGGCAGAGGCAGCAATATGGAATCAATTTTGAATTTTCTAAAAGAACACACGACATCGAACATAAGTCCGAAAATAGTAATCTCCAGTAAAGCAGAGGCAGAAGGCCTTCAGAAAGCCTCAAAATTTGAAATTCCAACAAGCACTATTTCTACCAATTCAAAAGGTTGGGATTATGATAAGGAAATAGTAAAAAAATTGGAAGAACATGACGTATATCCTGAAAACGGACTCGTATGCTTGGCCGGTTATATGCGTCTGCTGAGTCCAGAATTTGTAAGAAAATACAAAATGAGAATAATGAATATTCATCCATCGCTCTTGCCTTCATTTCCTGGTCTTAATTCCCAAAAAAAAGCGTTGGATTATGGAGTAAAAGTTACAGGATGTACTGTTCATTTTGTAGATGAAGGATTAGATTCAGGTCCAATTATCGCACAGAGATATGTCGCGGTGTTAGATAATGACACACATGAGTCATTATCGGAAAGGATACTTGAGCAGGAGCATATTCTTTATCCCTATTGCGTGAATCTATTTGCTGAACAAAGGTTACTTGTTCAAGGCAGAAGGGTAATTGTTACCGGGCAGTAAATGCAAAAACTGTGAACAAAAAACAGTAAAGCAAAAAAATAGCTTTGTGAACTTTTAGAATATTTGGGACAACTTATAGACGGAAACCTAGTATCTCAAAAAGTAAAACTAACAATCAGACACGAGGTTTTAGATTTAGTAAACAAAGGTATCCAACCATGCTTAGCTACAATCTTAGTTGGCGATAATCAAGCATCCGCAACGTATGTCAAAAATAAACAAACCGCAGCAAACAGTGCTGGAATATTAACTAGAGATTTCAAATTGCCAGAAAATGTCTCTCAGAACGAGCTCGTAAACATTGTTGAGGAATTGAATCATGATGACAAAGTACATGGAATACTTTTACAACTTCCATTACCACCTCAGATTGAAACTTCCATAACTAACATGGTAAACCATGAGAAAGATGTCGATGGTTTGACATCTCACAATTTAGGTCTATTGTTGAAAGGTTCTCCAAAGCTCGTCCCTTGCACTCCCTTAGGTATCATTGAGCTTTTAGATTTTTACAATATCGATGTTATGGGAATGGATGTGGCCATATTAAACAGAAGTAATCTAGTTGGAAAACCTTTGGGTATCTTACTCATGAACCGTGATGCAACAGTAACGTTTTTCCATTCAAAATCAAAAAATATCGAGCATAAATTAAGGTACTTTGATTGCATCATTACTGCTGTAGGTGATCGACAAAAATTTATTCTCCAAAAAGACATGATCAAAGAAGGTGCCATAATTTTTGATGTTGGAATTACCAGAGATAATGGAAAAATTAAAGGTGATGTAGATTTTGAATCAGTTTCAGAAAAAGCAGCGTACATTACTCCCGTTCCTGGTGGAGTAGGACCTATGACCGTTACAATGCTATTAAAAAATACTGTGCTAGCTGCCAGACTCATACACAAAATTACCAAACATTAGTACTATGAAATTAGACAATGAAGAGAAGTCGTTTTTGAGAAAAGAGCTTCTTCATAAGAGAAACTCTATAAGCAATTTTGAAATATCCACGAAGAGCAAGTTGATTCAGCAGAAGTTCATCGAAAGCCCGGTGTTTAACGAATCAAAATCCATAGGACTTTACCTTGCCATTGGTTCAGAAGTTCAAACAAGGGAAATTATTAATTGTTCTCTAAATTTAGGAAAGACTGTGTTGTTACCGCGAATTATGTCAAACAATCTGCAATTTTATTTGGTGGATCAAAACGATTTCGAAACAAAATCATTTGATGTTAATCGGTTTGGGATCAAAGAACCAAAGATAGATAACAAGACTGTAGATTTCATAGATTTGCTCATCATTCCAGGTATTGTTTTTGACATGTATGGATTTAGGATTGGTTATGGTCATGGTTATTATGACAAATACTTGACCAACAACAAATTTTCAAAAAGTATTGGCCTTGCTTACGATTTTCAGCTAATTAAAAGGCATATTCCAATTCTTCCGCATGACAGAAAAATAGATATCTTAATTACGGAAAGTGGATTTCATATATTTAATTCCTTTTGAAGCAATATCTTTTCTAAAGTATTCTCCATTTTTCCCCCAGTGAATTTGAGATGCTGTTAAATATGCTTCGTTTTTAGCAGCTCCAAGTGTGTCACCTAATGAAGTAACTGATAAAACTCTTCCTCCATTTGTAAGGACTCTTCCCATAGAATTTTTTTTAGTTCCCGAATGAAATACATAGGTGTTACTATCAAATGTAGAATCTAAGCCATGAATAATTTCTCCAATATGATACTTCCCAGGATATCCTTTTGATGCCATTACTACACAAACAGAATTTTTATTTGTCCAGTTGATCGGTGGCATTGAGTCAAGTCTTTCATCCATGGCCGCCTCCAAATATTCCAAAAAGTTAGAATTCATTCTCGAGAGAATAGATTGACATTCCGGATCTCCCATTCGAGCATTAAATTCAAGCACGTAAGGCTCATTCGAACCATGTTCTATCATTAGCCCTGCATATAGAAAACCTCGGAATTGAATTCCAAGATCACCTAATCCCTTTATTGTAGGCCGCATCACATTTTCCATTATCTTTTCTTCAAGTCTATCGGTAATCAGTGGGGTTGGAGAATAGCTTCCCATTCCACCTGTGTTCGGACCTCTATCACCATCGTAGATATTCTTATGATCCTGGCTTGATGCTAGAGGGATGATAGATTTTCCATCACATAGAGCGATAAAGGAGGCCTCGTCTCCGTAAATTCTCTCTTCTAGTACAACTCTGCTCCGAGAATTAGCGAATTCCTTGTCAATAAAGATCCTTCGAATAGCTTCAGTTGCTGACTTGACGCTATCGCATACAAACACCCCTTTACCGGCTGCAAGTCCATCAACCTTGACAACCACATTTTTTGAACCTGATTGGACATGCTTTATTGCACTTTCAGCGTTTGAATAGATTGAGAATGGAGCTGTTTGAATTCCCATATTACGCATGAAAATCTTTGCGAACACCTTACTTGATTCCAACCTGGAAGCACTCTTGTTTGGACCAAATATAGGTAATTGATTCTTCTGAAATAAATCAACGATGCCAAGCGATAGAGGCTTTTCAGGGCCAACCACAGTAAAAGAATTATTCTTTTTCGCAAATTCACAAAGTTTCATCAAGTCGCTGGAATCCACTGGAACGTTTTTTTCTGTGCCCCCGTTCCCCGGAGCATAAAATATACTCTTGTTTGTATCATTAGAGAGCTTCCATCCCATAGAATGTTCTCTTCCTCCAGAACCAATTATCAAGATGGTATCATATGGTTTCAATTTGCTCATTTTTTTAAATAATCAGTAAAGCTTTACAATTCAAGATAGATCCCCTGTTTCATTCCGAACGACAAGGTAATTATCATTTATCAGTGATTTAATAAAATCGTAATATTCTGAATCAGAAAAGCGAACAACATCTGCGTTTGAATTTGATTTTTTCCTTGCAAAATCTAAATGATAACAGATCCCTTGACCAGAAAGCGTTCTAAAGTAATAATCGTTGCACGAGCAGTATTCCAAGTCCAAATCAATCCAATATTCATTATGTTTTCCCACAATTGTCCAAATAATTTTCTTACTGGGTTCAAACAAATGACATTTTAGCGATGGAAATATCGGTGATGAGCACCCCTTGACTCATAATTTTCTCATAGAGCTCGGTTAATAAATATGATTTCGCCTGAATCACTTGAATCCAACAAAATGGGATCTTCCACACAGTGACCTATGTGATTCATGTTAATACCCTTGCTATCCTGTAATACAATACAAATTGATCCGTTTGAAACCATGAATCCAAGATCTCCCTTTTTGAATACAGATTTCTGTTTTTCCGCTCCAACAGTCAGGCCTGTTTCCACGTAAGCTAATTTACGATCCAAAAAGTGCAGCCTCCCAGTAATTGGCATTACTTTGATTATATTTGAGAATGTGATGGGAGATAGATGACGAACGAATTCCAACGCTATTTTCCCCTTGCTGCCAACCGCGAAATCGACTTGAATTCTTGAAACAGTATTTGAATTACTCCACGTCATTGTTTGCTACTGGAAATGAGTTCTGTATATCTATTAAAATGTTCATTTATTAGCAACATTTAATTATATATTCACTTTTTTTGCATTTATTCTTGGTTTTAAGACGTTCTACATCTGAAAAAAATAAGGAAAAAAAACCCCTCAAAGTAAAAAAACAGCTTAAAGTAAAAGGTGAGGCTGCAACTAGGGGGAAGAGTCCTCAGGAAAAGAAGAAAAGTAAGAAAACCAAAATTGAAAAACCAGAAGTGGTCGAAGAGTCAAAAAGTAGCAGGCCGAAGGACGAAGTAGTAGTATATCCAGAGATGGATTTTGAATCCAGAGAGATACCTGGTCAAGATAGCCAGGTTTTGATAGGACCTCCAACGTTGACGCGATTCGAACGTGCAAGAATAATAGGATCAAGATCATTACAGCTTTCTCTTGGTGCTCCAATTTTAGTAGATTCCTCAAGCAAATTTAATGATACAATCTCTATTGCTGTGGCGGAACTGAACTCGAAAGTTTTGCCTATTTCCATTAGAAGGGTTTTACCTAATGGCTTGTATCAAGACATTCCAATTGATTGGTTAAAGTAAGCATCATAAGATAATAACTTTAAATTTTTACTTTCATCAGCCAGTGTCTTTGACATCAATCATAATATAACATATCAATGCCAAAGTGAAAATGTCCGACATAGATTCAACTTAGGAAAATTTAAATCTCGATATTTTACAACTCTATGAGGGTCAAAATTCCTACAATTCATAGTAATCGCACAGGCCTTAATGCGATGATAATTTTAGAAGATGGTTCTACGTATCGAGGCACTGGATTTGGCTATCCAAAAACAGTTGGCGGAGAATTTGTTTTTAATACAGGCATGGTAGGATATACGGAGACATTAACCGATCCATCATACAGAGGACAAATATTGTGTATGACTTATCCGCTTATTGGGAACTATGGTGTACCAAGTAAATCTATCAAGGATGGGTATGGACTGCCAAAATATTTCGAGTCAGATAACATTCAAGTTTCAGGTCTGGTAGTTCACGAATTGTCTAACGTAGCGAATCATAGAGAATGCCACAAAACTTTAGATCAATGGCTTTATGATGAAAAAATACCAGGTATTAGTGGAATTGATACACGTGATCTAACCAAGAAAATTAGAATAAAAGGAGTAATGAACGGTGCTCTTTCAGTTTCAGAAAAACAAATAAATACAAAAACTCTACTGGATACCGTAAAAAAGACCAAATATGATGGAATTAATTTTATGTCACAAGTGTCTGTTGACAAAACTAACGAATATGGAGACCCTTCATTAGAATCAATAGTACTAATTGACACAGGTACGAAATATAGCATTATTCGTAATATTTTACGAATGGGTTATCGGGTTATTCGCGTTCCATGGGATATATC
>DATIFZ010000043.1:0-35260 GCA_035454925.1 Nitrososphaeraceae archaeon | reverse complement strand
CGAAAGTTCGTGCAAAGTCACGGAAAAGAACAGAACAATAGCTCCGGAAATGCCAATGGTCCAATATTCGATGGATGACAAACCAGGATAGATATTAGGTGTAAACCTTACCGCTACGGTCCACGATATAAGAAAAAAAGTAATCAAAAGAGTAAAATGCAAACGAATTGGTATTCCTTTTACTTTCGCAATCTGAAATGACATGGGTATTATGATATCAACACTAATTGTTCATATTAAATTAATCTTCTACTGGAATCGGCATATCCAAACTCAACGGCAAAAGGTAAACAAATTCTGAGGAACGAATTACTGATGAAAAGAGGTTGAAATTCTATTCAACTGATTTCTGCACTTATAGCATATTGTATAATGTAACCGAACACTTCTGTCACAGATAACTGAATCTAAAATCCGTATTATGCGTTAGATCTAAAAAATAACAGTCTATCTTGGGTTTTGAACAGCTAGATGAGAATGATGATGAAATCTATTAGATCAATAATCTTTCTCTATAGTCTTGTCATGACAAGCGTAACATTTTCCGCACCAAGAGCAGATTTTACTTGTTTCAGTTTTACAGTTTGGACAACTAGTTTCTGTATCACGAACAGCTACTTCGTGAAAACTATGAGGAGACTTAATTCGGGTCATTTACGCACAGTTCTTCTCCATCATAAATTAAGTATGACAATCACATATTAATTATTTATCATTTATCGATGATAGGTATTAGCGAATCCATGTGGGAGTCTTTCTGCTTCATCTCAAATATACGTTAAAAATCTCCTTGTGTAAGACTTTTTTAACTGGCGCAAGAGGAATGCTATTCCCTAGGCAATAATTATAGAGTACTGTTAGAATTCCACTAGTCGAAATCATTTATCCAAAGTAATTCGTTTTCAATCTCTTCGAATTCTATATTTTCTTCCGATATTATACCTGGCCGTGGGTATATTTACTGGAAGGAAGAAGTCCGTAAGGAATTAAAAAATCCTGATCTGGAATTTCAGGAGGGAATTGGTGGATAAATATTATAATGCGTGTAGAGCCGGAACCTCAACTGTTTTTAGGATAGGAGATTTCCAATCAACTAGACTGCCTATCTTCAATAGGGATGAGGCTTTCTTAATCAAGACTTTGATGGGTTACCAACAATTAAAAGGGTTCATAAAAATTCAGGATGATAAGGTTACCCTAACAATAAAAGGTTTGACGCAGACTCAACAAGACAAGGAAGACTGGGATTAAATCGTACGGATTATTTGCAAAATTTCAATTATGAATTTGATGCTCCAACGATACCAATTTCATTTCTATAGTTTGATGTTAAATTAAACAAGTGCGATAAATTCATGTCTTGCATACAAGTTTTCATAGATAATCATTCGGCTTTACGAGGAAAAACATATCCACTTTAGAGTTACCGTTGAATCATACTAGTTTATGAGATTTTAAACATTCATGATCGCCATGACCTAGTATGTCTCTTACTAATATAAAAAGCAGAATACTATCCATTACTACCAACAGATATCATCATAAGAAATATAGAGTACCTCACCTGTACGACTGAATATAGTCAATTTGGCTAAACAAACGATGTTGGATTTTGGGCCGCACGATAGACTAGTAAGGCAAATACTAGAACTAGCGACTAGCGGTGTATCTAAGAAAGCCATAATAGACAGTTTGTCGTTGTCCGGACCACAAGTTGGAAGACTAATTGCTGAATTACAGGGTAAAGATTTACTGAGATATCATCATAAATTAGGGCTTCTGATCACATCTGTTAGAGGAAACATGTTACTCAAAAGGGCGGGTCGTATATCTTCACTAATTTTAACGGCTAAACACATAGCACGAAAGATGATAATTTTAGACTCTGCCAAGACGTTGCTGGACGCGAGAAACACGATGTTAAGGTACAATATCAGTAGGGTGGTTATCTCAGTTAATTCTAAGGCAGCTGGAATAGTAACTGAAAAAGATATTGCTAAATTTTTATATGATTCTCCTCTAAAACACTTAAATGAGATAGCGCTGAAAGAGTTCATTCCTCGGAAGCTTGTTACCATTGATGAGAATTCTACAATTTATAATTGTACTAAACATATGCTAAAGAATAACATAAGCTCATTAATAGTCATAAGTAACCAGGGTAAGGATAAAGGAATCATCACAAAGACTGACTTAGTTGAACTTTATGCTTATCACCAGTCTGCGAGTACTCAAGTACATGTATGTATGCAAAAGAAGGTACAGACTGTAGCTCCTGAAGAGACGATTCACATGATTATCATGCTGATGAATATGTATGGTATATCTCGCGTAGTTGTCAAGAATAATAAGAAACCAGTAGGTATTGTTACTACAAGAGACTTTTTGCCGATAAGTATGAGGCGAACTTCTAATTCATCAGACAGACTTTGGACAAGCCGTGGAGTATCGATAGTTACTAAAAGACACCAAAAATTCATACCTAGAGGAATTATGGCAATTGTTTTAGCTCAGGACATTATGAGTCATCCCGCCATAACGGTTAGAATGAATTCAGATATTTCTGAGGCTGCGAGAATGATGATAAGAAACAGAATAAGTGGTCTTCCAGTAGTAAATAATAATGGTGATCTCGCAGGGATTATTACTAAAACTGATATACTAAAAAATAGATTTGTATTTATTAACCGTATATTGCTACCGCTAGAAAATTATTAGTTCCAATCTTTACTTGGAAGATAAAATTAACCGCGCGAACAAATACTTGCGGCCTAAACAGTAACCGCACCATATCTCAATAGACTTATCTGACAACAGTAGTATTCAACTTTGAATCATTTATCGATGTACGAGTTTTGCAATTAACCGATATGGTTATCAGGTTCATTATGCATTTTTGGTTTAACTTATCGATATATATTTAATGATGACTTCTTTGCTACCCATGCTATCTCTTAAATTAACGTATTACCAATACAGGACAATGAGCATAGGTAACAACACCCGACGCTATACTGCCAACTAGCATTTTCTTAAATCCAGTAGTTCCTCTCGTTCCTATGACTATTAAATCCGTATCCTCTTTTTCAGCATACCGCAATATGGTGGAAACTATGGACAAAGGGGTGGTAATTACATCAGTTTTAATTTTTTTATTTACTGAGCCTTCTCTTTTTACCTTTCCTAATACTCGATTAAACCATTTTTTAGCCTCTCTTTCATATTCCTTGAGGTAACTTGGCGGTATCGCGCCAAATATTCCAGACGAAGCTCCATACCTCACTTTAGATGGGACTACCGATATCAAAGTTATTTTAGATTCATATTTCCTTGAAATATCAATTGCGCACTCTGCCGCTTTGAATGAATATTCAGATCCGTCTATTGGAACCAGTATCTTTGAAAATGGGGTTTTCATCATAAATAGCTGTATATGAACGACTTAAATCATTTTTGTTTACTTGTAATACACAATTAATCCTCTCAAATTATTTTAGTCGAGGAATTCGATATCAATTAGCCTTATTGTTCTAACTGATTTGTCCGTCTTTGTGTTCTCCAATTCGAATGAAATCCCACACCTTATGGAGCCTTCCTTGCGAAATATATAACATCAGCAATCACAGCAGTGTTGTCTCGCTGTTTCTTTTTCTCAATCTTCAGTGCATAGTCTAATCCTTCATTGGCCATAATTACTCTTTTGTGAACCGGCTCATTTTCTATCTTTATCTAAAACTATTTAGCACGTCTAGAACTCCAAAACTGATTCTTTTCCCATAAACGGTACAGAATCATTCACTAAGTTAGACCTTTTTCTGCTACATTATTCATGTTCTTGACCCTGTAGAATTCTGGGTCCGGTATTTTAGCTCAAAAAGCAGCTGCACGATTTCGTGTACCATTGCAATTATATTGATTTTGGAATTGGGCAGATTACAAATAATGCTGTTCGTTGAATGAAGAATTCTTAAAGTATTAGATAAGATTATTTCTACCTAGGTTGTTGAAAAACTATTGAAAATCCTAGTACCTCATGATGGATCACCGATATCAGATAAGGCACTTAGAAAAGCAATCTTGTTTGCGAAGAAATTGAATTATGAAATTATACTACTTCACATTATAGACCTTAAGCTGTTACATTCTGATTCGATTCTGAAATACATCGATGAAAAAGCTGCATTAGGAAAGGCAAAGACAGAAATTCTGAGATATCTTAAAGCCGGAAGTGAATCTATGTTGAAAAAGAAAATTGAAGCAGCCAAGAAAGAACGTGTGAATATTCGATTTACACTAGGAATTGGAGCTACGGCTGAGGGAATCGTTAATGTTGCAAGGAGCGAGAGAGTGGATTTCATTATTATGGGCAGTAGAGGTATGTCTAGTGAAGAGATGAAACCAAATATGCTGAGAGTTTTAGGCAGTGTTGCCAGAAAGGTTTCGGAACTAGCTGAGTGTCCAGTAATGATCGTAAAGTGAGCACAGTAAGCACACTTCATATAGTGATTATTCAGAATAAATATTGAATTCGGAATAATTCCGATAGATAAGAGCAGAAGTTCAATACAAAAATGGGGTTTTCAAAAAAATATGAATTTTACTATTTTGTCCGTTGAACATAGATTAGAATTCTTGCAATTGCCGGCACAATGCAATATTTGTATCAATTGCAATAACTTTCAATGTTATCTTACTCGATTCAGATTCACAAACAAAATCATGACAGACATTTAATCTTGTTTAGAAAAAAAATTTAGGATAAGGAAAAAAATAAATTATTGATTGATGTATTAAGTATCAATCAAACTAATGTCCTCCTTTAGCGAAAATAAATGCAACGAATGTGGCGAGTCGTTTGACTCACCGAACGAATTAGATAAGCATCTAAGACTCAAGCACCGGTCACTAATAAGAGAATAAATCTCATAGTCTTTCGAGTCAAATTTTCATGATATGTGGAATGTGAACTTAGAGAAAAGCTAAGATTATTTTTGTTTGACCATCATTTTCAGATTTAAAGGAATTTAGGATGTTTTGATTTTTGCTAAAATAAATAATATAATAATAAGCATACTGTTACTATTGATATTAATGGTTTTGAATTATGGTTTTGATTAGTTATTGTTTAATATTTTTTATTTCATTTATTCGGTAACTGAATTTTTTCTTCTGTTATAAGGACATAAGCTACTTAGTTACTCATTAGGGGGTTCTATACGAATTAACCCAAATTTGTTCTGAAAATAAGTGACACAAATGTCATGATTCATATGAAATTCAGTCCCAGTCATGTCTGGATTCTTTAGCCTTAAGCAAGCCTTTTGATGTTACCGTAACAGTATCATCTTCAATTCTTATAAATCCCTTGTCTTGTTCATATTCTTTAAGTGTCTTAAATATGTCAGGTCTACCTTGTTTGAAGATGGGTAGTTCAATTGACTTGAAATCTCGTATCTTAAACACGGGTGTAACATCCTTACTGCGTACTTCTTCATACCTATCGCATAATTCTTCCATGAAATTCCATATAAAAAATTTCTTGTTCCTTGGTAGGTTGCCTCTGGCAATTGCATGCAGGAAACCGTCTTTCCTATTTTCTTGATACAATACGCGTGCTAAATCCGTTGCAGTTACTATTCCCAATAGAACATTATCTTTAATTATAGGAAGTCGCCTAATTGAATGCTTACTCATAAGCATTGCTGCATCGTAAATATGAGCGTCATTATTAAGCGATATCAAAGGGGAAGACATTATCTCTGCGGCTTTGGTAAGTTTCGCGTCTTTAGACTCAAATACTAACCTTCTTACAATATCTCTCTCGGTGATAATTCCCTCTGGATGTTTAAGCTCATTTAAGATAACAACCGAGCTCTTATTTTTCACTGTCATAATCCTTATTATAGTATCGACATTATCCGTCCGGCTAGCAGTTTCTAGTGGTGCAGGGGTCATTATGGAGGTAACGCTAATAGTTTTGTATTCATTCATGAATAGGATTACCTGTTCCCTGGAATATATCTCCTCTGATGACCATAAAGTACATGCGAATGAACCTTAGTGTTCAGCATTATATGTGAATAATAATTGTCAAAATCTCTTATCGGAATAGTGCCCACAGTTACAAATGAAAGAAATACAAAAGTAGGTGCACTGCATTGCTAAAATCTCATTTTGATTAAGTTTAGCATCATTAATGAACGCGGAACTTTTAAACAGTTTTACATGAACAAGGTCGGGTTTGGTCTTATTCACAATATCCAAAGGAACTTCTGAATTGTATTGATTCGGAGAGATGCCATTAAAGTCTCCTTTACCCATCTTGTTGAAAACAACATTAATCTTGATTCCACTCTGCCTAGGGCTCAAGTAAGGTTTACAGTATATCGTCCAACACCGCCTGCCATTAGCGGATATTCCGTTGAAACCATTAGGGTGTATAACTCGGTATCATAGATATCCGTTGTGTCATCAGGTCATATTCAGAGACATGAGGCTCGGTATTTTCGATTCCTTGAATGTCAAGAGACTAGTATATTGTTATGCGCATGAAAATGTATTATAATTGACGGACAAATTGTAAATAGAACATATATCCTTTACCCAACATGAGTTATTATGATTAACAAGGTGAGCAATTCTATTTCTGTTTTTTCAAAAATCAGAGATGATTGTGTGATAGCAATTTCTGGATTTAACTTGGCTACTACTCCAGAGTACCTTATTTTAGAACTTTACAAACGCTACATCAAGTCTGGACATCCAAAAAATATATTCATAGTTTCAGACGCACTCCCTGCGACTCCCGGGAGAGCTCTTGACTCGATTGCTGAAAGGATATACAAAGATCCAAATCAGAAATTTCTGAGGGGAATGTTGATGCCTTTCTTAGGTTTTTCGCCATGGCTTCAAAAACTTGTGACCGATGACAGAATTGAATTTTATGGGTGGCCAATTGGAATCACCGCCTATTGGTTTAGAGAAGTGGCGTCAGGAAGGCCCGGACTAATAACAAAAATAGGCATTGACACCTTTCTTGATCCCCGACAAGAGGGTGGAGCATTAAACCCAATAGCAACAAAAAAAATGTCTTGTAAAATAAGTGTAATAAATATTGATGGGCAAGAATATCTTCTATATCAAGCTCCCAAACCTGATTACGCACTCATCAGAGCAACTACTGCAGATGAAAATGGTAACTTATCAATGGAGGATGAGGGTATTAGGGGAACGGTCCTCGGAATTGCACAAGCTACAAAAGCTAGACCAAATCAAGGAACTGTTTACGCTCAGGTAAGATGGTTAACAAAGTCTTTTACAATTAATCCACGAGACGTTGACGTTCCCGGTCCACTCGTGGATAATGTTATTATTTCCCCACAAAAGTATCACTGGCAATCTGGTTCTATAAAGTATGACCCTCGAATTTCCTACCGAACAGTACCACCTATCACACAGAAACTTGTTGACGATCTTACTCCAAAACCTGTCGCTAAATATGAAAAGGTCATAGCCCGAAGAACAATCATAGAACTTGTTAATCTATTCAAACAAAAGGGCTCACCTGTCTTAGTAAACTTAGGAATAGGAGTACCTGCTCTGGTATCGTTAGTGGCAGCCGAAGAGAATTTATCAGATTACATTGTAACTGTTATTGAATCTGGTCCTTGGGGAGGTATCGCTCTATCTGGAAATAATTTTGGTCAGGCAATAAGCCCTTTTGCCCTTTCTACAATTCCTGACATGTTCTCCAATTTTGAGGGAGGAATAATTGACATTGCATCATTAGGTTTCCTACAGGTCGATAAACAGGGAAATGTAAATCCATCGATACTGCCCGATCGAATCTTCGGACCAGGAGGATTTCCAGTAATTGCTGGTGGCGCACCAAAGACCTTCTTTGCTGGAGCGTTTACTGCTGGACCAAAAAAAATTGATATTGTAAACAATAAGAAGATTTCTATTGTCCGAGATGGCTCGCCTAAATTTGTCGATAGGGTTTACAAGATTATCTTTAGCGGACCTCAGGCAGTAAAATACCAGAAAGAAATTGTCTATGTTACAGAAAGAGCAGTGTTTAGATTGACTGAAAGTGGACTAGTTCTCGAAGAGATTTCACCAGGTATCGATATTGACAAAGATATACTATCAAAAATGGAATTTGTGCCTATCATAGCTAGTCCATTAAAGCAAATGGACGAGAGACTTTTCGGTGTTGGTAAATTAGGTCTGAGAGAGGTGATTTTTTAGTTTTAGAAATTGATTCTTGTTTCAAAATTTGAGCGTCGCATGCTATAGTTCTAACTGTCTCCGTAGTTATTGTCTCCAAGCAATATATTAACTCCCGAGGACACTGCTCATAAATCTACTTTTGAGGTCAGATATATTTGAAAAAGAAAGGAATGTATATTACATTTGTTTGGCAGAACTCTCAATGCCAGGTTCATTTGGACCCAACATCAGGATATCTGGACGAGCTAATCTTCTCGTAGATGATTGTTGTAATTTTGAGATTCAGATAGGAGACTACAAACCTTAGTATTTTATGACAGCAATTCGTTCAGATTATCCCAATATTATACATAAGAAAAATATATGCGATTACCCATACACTAATTGTCTATTTTTAGTGTGATCGTATATGAAAATACTGATGGTTTCAACGGAATATCCGCCTATGAAAGGCGGTGTTGGTCGCTATTCTGAGAAGTTAGTCGAATCATTTAGGACTGAAGGGTTAGATGTTGCCGTAGTTTGTAACGAATGTGGGAAAGGAGATTTTACGGGTCTCTCTCCACATAATCGCCAGAATTCAGAGATTTTGAGAAGAGCAGTGAAAGAATTCAAACCAGATGTGGTTCATATCCAATATGAACAGGGCCTGTATGGAATACATCTGGATCCAATAAATCCAAAAAGGACGGGTACAAACATAGAATCGTTTTACCGTGATTGCGAGATGCCTATCGTTACCACTTTTCATTCTGCCTATACTTTTAATCAGTGGATGAAATTGATAATTCCTTTAAGTACCGCGAGGTTTGGTAAGACCGGAATATTTTTACGAACAATATACGACTATTGGACTCACCTTCTAAATTACTACTCTTTTCATTCTCTTAATAGAGAGAAAATTGGTCATAAACGAGCTGGTATAGTGTTTTCAAAATATCTTCAGAATCTAATACCAGGAAGTTATTTGATCTATCATGGGTCAGAACCAAGTGTCCCCCCTCCTACCGATATGAGCGAAGCAAGAAAGAAGTTCTTACTTCCTGAAGATGTCAACATTGCCCTTGCCTTTGGATTTATGACAGCAACAAAGG
Source organism: Nitrososphaeraceae archaeon (assembly GCA_035454925.1). Taxonomy (GTDB): domain Archaea; phylum Thermoproteota; class Nitrososphaeria; order Nitrososphaerales; family Nitrososphaeraceae; genus TA-21. The sequence continues at coordinate 25,934 of DATIFZ010000043.1, read as the reverse complement.
GATGGGATATAATTGAAAAAATGAAGGTTCCAAAAGACTGGAAGATTGTCATAAATACCTCAAAAAATCATTATAGCAAGGAAACACCGAAAAAAATTGAAAATGCTGGCGTAATTGATCTTAACAGGGGGTTTATCAATGACAGAGAGCTATCCTTGCTGTTGTACTCCGCAGATGCATTAATCCTGCCGTATAAAGTGAGTTCTGCTTCAGGAGTCTTGTATGACGGATTGTCTCATGGACTTCCTTTCATATCAAGCAAATTGGAATTTTTCACCGAGTTTTCTGATATGGGATTAGGTATTTCAGTCGACCGGAATCCAGCTGAATTTTCAAGAGCCCTTTTGAGACTCAAAAGAGATTATGAGATATATAAGAAAGCTGTATTAGAGTTCAGAAAGAAACTTCTGTGGAAAGTGATAACGAGCAAACATATTCTTCTTTACAATTCAATGATTAATAACCCTGCTTCAATCTTACACCAGAAAATATTGGATTGATTTTTACTTACGGTTCGATCGTTCCTTCAGAATGTGATTTGTTAACGAAGCATTGGACATACGAATAAGATTTAATGCTCTAGGAGCCAAATGATCTTTTTGCTCAGTTTATTCTAAAAATTTTTTATTTGAAATCTCCCTGTCTTCAACTAAAAAACATTTTTGCTTGAATTGTCCCCCCGGTTATCATACCGGAGTCACAAGTCGACAAGATAGAAAATACAGACAGTGAAATTTCTAGAATTCCCTTATTCGTAAGCGTTCCATAACTTCGCTAATAATCAATTTATAACGTCTAATGGGCATTCGACGTTTGACTTGGTTTGAAAGTCATCAAAAAACCTTTTAGTGTTCGTGATTAATTCTGGAACTATGAATTCTGAACTTGACAGTAAAAGAAAGGTCCATCATTTAGGAGGAGGCAAAGAAAAACAGGATCAACAACGGAAAAAGGGCAAGCTCACTGCTTTTGAAAGGACCGATGCAATTTTCGATCCAGGAACTTTTGTTGAGATTGATCCGTTCGCACTTCATGATTGTAATGAATTTGGACTAGAAGATAAAAAAATTCTAGGAGATGGAGTGCTAACTGGATACGGTTTGATCGATGGCCGATTGGTCTACTCATTTGTACATGACTTTACTGTACTAGGGGGTTCTTTGGGACTCGCATTTTCTTCAAAAGTATGCAAGATAATGGACCTTGCAATGAAACAGGGTGCACCTATTATAGGGATCAATGATTCTGGAGGAGCCCGTATTCAGGAGGGAGTAAGAAGTCTTGCAGGATACGCTGAAATTTTCCACAGGAACGTGCAAGCATCGGGAGTAGTGCCTCAAATTTCGGTTATAGTGGGACCTTGTGCAGGGGGAGCAGTTTACTCTCCTGCCATAACAGATTTTATAATCATGACCAAATCTGCATACATGTTTGTAACAGGACCGGAAGTAGTAAAGGAAGTGACAAAAGAAAATGTAAACTTTAATGATCTGGGAGGTGCCACAGTGCATAATGAAAAAAGTGGTGTTGCACATTTTGTTGCGGAAGACGAGCAGGATTGCTTTATCCTTCTTCGAAGATTACTTTCTTTTTTTCCTTCAAATAATCTTGAAAACCCACCACGAATAGAACCTCAAGACGATCCTAAAAGACAGGATCAGGAATTAAATTCAGTCCTTCCTTCCAGCTCACATGAGCCATATGATATGCATGAAATTATTAAGAAAATCGTTGATAATAACGATTTTCTAGAAGTTCAGAGACACTGGGCAAAGAACATCATAATAGGATTAGCAAGACTTGATGGCAATACTGTTGGCATAGTGGCTAACAATCCTCAGGTTCTTGCAGGGGTACTTGATATTGACTCTTGCGATAAAGCTGCGAGGTTTGTTAGATTCTGTGACTGTTTTAATATCCCTATAATGGCATTTGTTGATGTCCCTGGTTTTCTACCTGGAACCTCTCAGGAGTGGGGAGGAATAATAAGACACGGAGCAAAGCTTCTGTACGCTTTTTCGGAAGCTACAGTTCCAAAATTTAGTATCATTACACGTAAAGCGTACGGCGGAGCTTATTGTGTATTAAACAGTAAGCATATAGGAGCAGATTATAACTTTGCATGGCCTAGAGCCGAAATTGCGGTTATGGGTCCTGAAGCGGCTTGTAACATAATCTTCAAAAAAGAAATATCAGAATCACAAACACCGGAGCAAACAAGAAAGGAGTTAGCTGAAGACTATAGGATTAAATTCTCAAATCCATACGTGGCTGCATCCCGTGGATACGTTGATGATGTGATAGAACCAGAACAAACACGTCCTAGATTGATATCTTCTCTCAAGTCAATTTATAAAAAAAGGATCAGCAAGCCGCTCAGAAAACATGGTAATATTCCCGTTTAGGTCGATTTATTTTGTTCCTTTGAAAAGTAAATAAACTCGGTACAACATAATTTAAATCTGGAATTCCATTAATGCTGCTTCTGAATTATCTATGAAATCTGCAAATGATGTAATAAAGAAACCATATTTTTTAAGGACTCCGACTGAAAATATTAGAACATGAAACTACTTATCGCAAACAGGGGAGAAATCGTATCAAGAATAGTCAGGAGTTGCAGTAAACTTAACATAATTCCATGCGGAGTATATTCTGAAGCAGATAAAAGTTCTTTTTATGTGAAATTCCTTTACGAAGCCCTGAACATAGGAGGATTCGCTGCGAGTGATAGCTATCTGAGAATGGACAAGATAGTAAGCGCTGCCAAGCAATTGGGATGTGATATGATTCATCCAGGCTATGGTTTTCTTGCTGAAAATCCAGAGTTCTCTGAAGTTTGTAAAAAGGAAGGCATCATTTTTGTCGGCCCCTCTCCAAAAGTTTTGAAAATTTCCGGCGATAAATTGAGAGCAAAACAAGTTGCGTCTAGAATAGCACCTGTCTTGGAGGCAAAGGAAGTTTCCACGCAAGAAGAGGCCACTAAGGCAGCCAAGGAAATCGGATATCCCGTTATATTGAAGGCCGCAAGGGGAGGAGGTGGACGAGGGCTCAGAATCGTAAGTTCGCAACGGGACATAAGCAAATTCTTTGAATCGTCTAGAAAAGAATCGGTGATTAGTTTTGCATCAGACCGCCTGTTTGTCGAAAAATATTTGGAACGTCCCAGACACATAGAAGTCCAGATTCTTGGAGACGGCCAAAATATCATCCATCTTGGAGAGAGGGAATGCTCTGTTCAACGACGCCATCAAAAGCTGATAGAAGAAACACCATCGCCCGCCCTGACAAAAGAAATGAGACAAAGGATTACTGACACCGCAATAAACATAATGAAAGAAATGAAATATGATAATGCAGGAACGGTAGAATTTCTATTTAAGGATGAGCACTTTTATTTTATGGAGGTTAACTCTAGGATTCAGGTAGAGCATCCAATTACTGAACAGGTTACAGGAATCGATCTAATTCAGCAACAGCTGAACATCGCCTCGGGAACTGGTCTGACAATAAAACAAGAAGATGTAAAACCAAAAGGGCATGCCATAGAGTGTCGAATTAACGCAGAACATCCGTTTAGCTTTATCCCTTTTGTGGGTACAATAAAGTCTTTTGTTCCTCCATACGATGTAAATAGCGTAAGAATTGACACTGCTTTATCCTCAGGTAGCATAATACCACCTTTTTACGATTCGTTAATAGCAAAACTCATATGCTTTGAAGATAACAGAATCGGAGCAATTGAAACAATGAAGCGTTCTCTCTCTATGTTTCGGATTTCAGGAATTCCAACTACAATTCCCTTTCATATCTCAGCGCTGACTGATACGAGATTTATAGAAGGAATGTATGACACGTCTTTTGTTGATGAATTAAAACCATTTTCTTTGAAGGATGGAGAAGTGGCGTCTGCCATTTTATGTCAATTGCCCAGAAAAGTGAAGTTTTTGCAGAAAGAAGGAAATTCGAATGCGGATATCTGGACTAAAAGTAGATACAGTGACTCAAATTTTGATCAATACCTTTCAATTTCAAGGTGGTTACATGAGAGTTAAGGTTAATGGCAATGACTATGACATAAAGATAATCGGACAGAATGTTATAGTTAATGGAAAGCAAATAACTGCGAAATTCGATGAAGACCAAATTACGATAGGAGGAAAGAAATTTTATTTAGACTACGCAGAGGATAGTGATCCTTCTCTGATGATCGTAAATGGTATGGCATATTTTGTTTCAAAGAGTTCAGACCTTACACTATCCATGAAAGAACTTAGAGCACCTATAGGCGGCAGGATAATGGAAGTTTTGGTTAAAGCCGGAGACGACATAAAGAAAGGCCAACAGATCTTGGTTCTTGAAGCTATGAAAATGCAGAATCACATTTATTCACCTGCCACAACCAGGATAGCAGAGTTAAGGGTGAAAGAAGGTCAAACTGTTAAGACTGGAGAGATTCTTGCTACGTTTCATTAAATTCAGTTATTATGGTTCTTAAGATGTAAAGCCACCGCTTATCGCTTCCATTTTCTCAGGTCTCCTTCTAAAAGGCCGCTTCCCAAATGTATTCTGTCTATATGTTTTGACAATTCCATTTTACCAACAAATTTTGATTCGCAATATGGACAACTTAAATCTGGATTTTGTGAAGTCGGTGGCTTTTCTAATTCTACAAGTTCTACATTCCTTGTTGGCATGTTTCCGACAATCGACATTAATGTTACGACGCCTAATATTTTTCCGTGATCCATTATGGGGAGACGTCGCAATCGTTTTTCTCGCATTATTTTGATAGCCTCAATACATGGGGTGTCTTTATCCACAGTGATGAGTGGAGTACTCATAATTTTTCCTATATTGACCTTGAACATCCCAAGACTCTTGGCAACTGCACGATAAATAATATCCCTTTCCGTAACAATCCCAACCAACTCCCCGGACTTTGAATTTCTGACCAGGACGCTTGACACGCCTTTGCATTGCATCTCCTTTGCGGCCTCGTTGATACAAGCAGAATCATCAAGGATGACGAGATTTTGTTCTAATACTTGAGTAACAGGAGCCGTTAAATCTATATCTTCAAATAATTTCAAACTAATTTGTTAGAGAACACATATTTATTAAAAGTATGGGTAATTTGAGAAGTCTCGTATGCAAGTAAATAATCACGCCCTTGGCATTTTCAATTTGAATGGATGCACAAGAAAACTCGACCAGGTTGATTCTGCATCTAAAGCTTGTTCGTTACCTTTGTATCTATACACTAAATCCTTTGACTCTTCACATTTTTTTAGAGATAAATTTTACCAGATCGATTAGTCTGCAGGCAAAACTCCATTCATTATCATACCAAGACAAAATCTTGACAAGATTGCTTTTTTTACCAAGAACCATTGTGCTCAAGCCATCAACTATAGACGAAGGCGATTCTCCGATAATATCTGACGATACCAGCGGCTCTTCAGTATATGCCATAATTCCCTTCAAGTCAGTATCTGAGGACTCTTTAAGAACCTGATTTATTTCTTCTCTAGTAACTTCCTTTTGCAATGTCAATACTACATCTACTATAGATCCGTTACTAACCGGAACGCGTAGGGCCATTCCATCCATTTTTCCATTTAATTCAGGTATGACGACGCCTATTGCCTTCGCAGCGCCGGTGCTTGTCGGAATGATAGACATCATTGCGGCACGTGCTCTTCTGAGATCCTTGTGTGGCAGATCGAGAATTCTCTGATCGTTGGTATATGCGTGACAAGTTGTCATATATCCCTTTTCGATCCCAAACTTTTCATTGATAGTCTTAAGAACTGGAGCAAGACAGTTGGTAGTACAGGAAGCCATCGAAATAACATCATGTTTTGTATTATCGTATATGTTGTCATTGATCCCAATCAGAACCGTTGCATCGGGACTTTTTGCCGGAGCTGAGATGATTACCTTCTTAGCTCCAGCTGATATGTGTTTTTTTGCTTCCTCTGCATCATTGAATTTACCTGTGGATTCAATAACAATATCGATTTTCAAATCTTTCCAGGGTAATTTCGAGGGATCTTTTTCTGCAAGTACTTTTAATCCATTTCCATCCACGATTATCTCGTCTTCCTTAGCTTCAACTGTACCTTGATATCTGCCGAAAGTTGAGTCGTACTTGAATAAATGAGCAAGTGTCTTTGAATCCGTTAAATCGTTTATGGCAACTATGTTTGCAATTTTATCGAATTCCTTATCGGCCATAGCGGCTCTTAAGAAACATCTTCCAATTCTACCAAAACCATTGATTGCTATCTTTGCTACCACGAATACTATTCGACAGTCGGTATTATAAGAAGTAATAGCAATACAGTGCATTAAAATCATATCTTGAGCACGCACTCAATAAAAAACATCTACCCCACTTGGAATCAGAGGCTTGAGGCAGTCTTACTGTGGATGTACATCCGATAAATGTTTATAGTAATAATCTTTTATCATTTCTTCGCCACAAAATCTACATTTGATCTTTAGATAAAGGAGCTGATAACATTTCTTACAATATTTTTTCTTCGTGTTCTCTCCAACTGTGATTTCATACCATAGTCGTTTTTGTTGTCCGCAACCGGCGCACTTACCTTCCCCTAGCATCTTATACTCATAACTAGCTTATGAAATAAAAGGTTTCAATGTCATTGTAAAACACTTTCTTGGATTTATTTTTACGATCTCCTTTAATGGTAATTTATAGACGTGTATCATTTCATTTCAACTACATCATTTTACAACTAACACTGGACAGGGAGCATTAGCTACCACTCCTGTGGCAGTGCTACCAAGCATAAAACGGAATTCTGAGACACTCCTGATGCCGACAACGATAAGATTTATATTTTTTTTGTCGGCATACTCTACTATCTCATTTACCACAGGAGATTCCGCCCTTATTATCTCTATTTCGAGGTCAACTCCAGCAGAAATGGATTGTTCTGCAATCTTGTCAAGATAGGCATAATCATGTTTGGTTCCCTTTTCAAGATTCTCTTCCGGAAAATATTTACCGGGAGGTACAACATGTAGCGCCACGACATCTGCATGAAGCTCAAGACCAAGTTTAATGGCGTAATCTCCGGCTCTCTTTGAGTTTTCTGATCCATCCACAGCAACCAGTATTTTAATTATTTTGAGGTCTTTGTACATTTATCTCTTCAATTAGTAGTACGAAGAACTTTAATTTCTTTTTGCAGGCTAATTAATTTCCTGAATGATTACAAGAAAAATTAAACTAAAGTGAATGATTTTGAGATAAAAATCTCAACTCTTTGTACATATTTTACAACACTTGATTACAAACTCGAAAGGACTGCGATTACAAATACCTATATAATAATAATTATAACCGAAATTAATTGACTGTTCGTAGGATACTTGTGGCAGTTGATGGTTCTAAACCTTCTATTGATGCAAGCATTCAGGCTCTAGACATAGCCAAAAAACTGGGCGCAGAATTGATTGCATTATATGTTGTCTCTCCAGATATCCGATACCATTACCTAGAAGATACTTTAACGCCTAAATTGCCTGTGGCCCTCAAAGACGTGTTGATGATAGCGATGCATAGAGGAGGGAAGCATGTGGACAGGGTAAGACAGATGGCAAGGCAAAAAAATATCAGAGTTAAGACCGATGTAATTGTCGGTATCTCATCTGTAGTAAAAGAAATTGTGGATTATGCCCATAAGAATAAAATAGACATGATTGTTGTTGGCAGTAGGGGTCTCTCCGGAATTAAGAAAATGCTTCTGGGTAGCGTAGCAAGTGGTGTGGTAACGTACGCACATTGTCCCGTCTTAGTTGCCAAATGATTTTTTTTTAGAAAAAGACTTAAGATATCATGACCAAATGAAAAATGAAAGAAACATAACAACTACGGAAATTGTCATAAATGAAAAAGTAATCCATCCCATTATATTTGAAAAGCGAGTGTTGATCTTATCTTCAAGTATTTTTTTATCATTGGCGATTCTCATAACTATAAAAAGAATAGGAACTGTAGCAACTGCATTAATTACTGCAGCGAGTATCAACGCCTGTATTGGGTTAATATGTGAAAATGTGATCCAAACACCAATCAAAGTAGATGCCGCTATTACTGAGTAGAATGATTTAGCTTGACTGAATTTTTTTTCTAGTCCCTCTTTCCAACCAAAAGTATCCGATAATGCGAACGCTGATGATGCAGACAGAACGGGAATTGCAAGTAATCCTGTCCCAATGATACCAAACGCAAAAATCAATTTTGCTATCTGTCCAGAGTTGGGAAAACTCTTAACCAATGGCTCTAAAGCGCTTGCTGCTTGGTCAGCTGTTTGAATGTTAGTTATGCCGGCAAAATAGAGACTGCCTGCACTGGTTATAATTATACTCCACATAATGAACTGAGAAAAAAACATGCCTATACCTATATCCTCTTTCATTAACATTATTTCTCTTGGAGATACCTTGGGTTTACCTTTTCCAATTTCTTTTATCCTATGTTTTGTTACATCTTCTTCTGCTTCTTCAGAGGTTTGCCAGAAAAGAAGGTAGGGTGATATTGTAGTCCCGATAACCGCTACAAACATGACTGCATATTCGGGGCCAAAAGTTATTGAAGGAATTATCGTAAAAAATATCTGGCTTATGTTCCCTCCTACAATTAATGCGGTTATGACATAGGCGAAAAGTGAAAGTACCAAGTACTTTAATACTTTGACATATCTGTCATATGGAATGAAAATTTCTGAAATTATAATAAAAGCTGAAAACAATATTGATGTTACCACAAAGGGGACATCTGGGAATATGATTTTAATTGAAGCAGACATAGCTCCTAAGTCAGCTCCAATATTAATTGTATTGGCAATTATGAGAAGACTTGATATTGGATATAGGATTTTAGTAGAGTATTTTTTCTTTATCAAAGCGGCCAAACCATTGCCGCTTAGAAGACCGATTCTTGCACACATCTCCTGTATAACAATCATAGTGGGTAATAGGAACAAAGTCATCCACAACATTCCAAGACCAAATTTCGCACCAGCTTGGGAGTAAGTAGCTATGCCTGATGGATCATCGTCTGCTGCTCCAGTTATTACACCGGGACCTAATGCTCTTAAAACTTGAAAAATAGACCTTAAACGTATTTTATTAAATGCTGGAGCATTTGATTTTGGATCTGAATTATGTTTCTTTTTCCCACGCAACTGAAAAGCGATTTACTATATGCCTACATGTATTTAGGATTTTAATAAAGTATAGTATAGCACATAATAAGTACTATTAAGTAATGATATTCATTGTTTTCAAAAATACTCGTAGCTGTTGATGGATCCGATAATTCCTATAGAGCATTGGACGCAGCACTATTATTTTCAGAGAAATTAGGTTCAAAGGTTACTGCAATACATGTAATGGAAATTGTCCCCGTTTTACATATCGAATCAGAAAAGCTGTTAAGAGAACTGCTAGATGCCTATAAAAAAGAAAACCAACTTATATTATCAAAATGTTCAGAAATAGCTACCAAAAAAGGATTATCCATAAATACGATACTACTTCAGGGAAATCCGGGTTCAACAATTATTGATTTTTGTGAAAAAGAAAAATGTGATATGATAGTCATGGGAAGTCGAGGGATGGGAAAGTTTAAGGAATTAATTTTAGGCAGCGTGTCAAGCAAAGTTGTACATCACTCGCGATGCCCCGTCTTGGTAATAAGATAGTGAGTAGAACCAAGATACATAGAACCGCTGAGGGTAACGCGTGTTTTTATAAGCGTTGATTGGTGCCTGTCCGGTGAGGAAAGCACCAACCAATGGACTATCCCAACAATGAATTCAAGATAGGCGAACTCTAACGTGCCAAATTGTTATTTAAAACTTCTAATACGAGTGTCTAACAGTTGGTTATATTATAATCCATTATTCAATTTCCTAATAAAATGAATATCGAGCAAATTTGATGACATTAAAGAGACTGAAATAAATAATTCTTCGACCTAAGATTTGCGTATGTATGATTTAATTTTTTCCTTCATCTCTGGAGTCATTATCTCATCTTGCTTATAGCCATGGTCTTTGACTGCATGTTCTGCAGCATTCCTCATAATCTCTTCTTCTGTTTCGCCTTGGACAACACAATCACAATCCCTACCAACATCTCGACATGAAATTGTATACATACAAGCTTCAATACAAATTACATACTTTAAGTTTTCATTTTCATTGGCTTGGAAATACAGTTCTGTCCAGATCGATTACAAGATGCACCGGTTAGATCGGAAATTGATACACTCTTACCTTATATATGTACAACGATTATCATCGTACTGATAAAATGGTCTTGCTTTCGGGTAAGGCCATGAAACTCTCCATTATATGATAAAGTCAAGGCATCTTACACCATAAGAATTTTAAAGAAGAAATCGTGGACAACTATGTGAACAAGCAAGTTTCTTTCCAAAAAATAGCAGTAGTATTTCCCGCAAAAAATGTACAGGGCACTATTGAACACGCCATAGCAACTGCAAAAAGAAGCCGCCATAGTCCCGAAGTAATAGTTGTTGATGCTTATTCGTCAGATGCAACAGCTGAAATAGCTAATAAAAATGGCGCAAGGGTGATTCAACAAGGTAATAGACTATTTCCTGGAAAAGGGATCGCCATGAAAAAGGGACTGTGTGAAGCTATTAGCATTGAAGCAGACATTATTTTATTCCTTGATGCAGATATAAAGAATCTCACTTCCGAGTGGATAGATAAACTAGTAGATGGCTGTGCAAATTGTGACATGGTAAGAGGCTACTACCAAAGACATGCTCTAGATGCTCCAGTAACAAAGCTCGTTGCAAAACCCATGATCCACATCTTTTTCCCTGAGCTTTCTAATATTGAACAACCATTGAGTGGCGAAGTCTGTGCAAGAACTCAGGTATGGAAAAATCTATTGGAAAAAAATCCTCCAGATGGGTGGGGAATAGATGTCTGGCTGCTGATAGAAACGGCGATGTCAGGTTACCATATCAAAGAAATATTTCTTGGTAATAAAGAACACACATCTTTTGAAGATTACCGGGAAGACGTAGGGAAATTGGCCAAAATGGCCGAACAAGTACAATTCGCAATAATAAACGCAGCTTTTAAACATGGCAGAATTAATTTACATAAAGATGTAAAAATTTAGTTTGTCGCATCTAGTGCTAAAAAGTCGTATTATTTTTGGCTAAAGTATTTGTTAATACTGTGCATGAGAACAAAGTTACCAAATGTAGAACTATCGTATATTCTATCTTATATTTGGATATATATCTACTCGGTCCCATTGAGTAGTACGGTTCTATGATTCGTTCCCAATATTATCAGGTTAGCATAATTCGAATTGGATTAAAATTTACCATATGATTACTTTACTTGTTATTAAAGGAAGTAATCAAAACCGGAGGTACTGATCTGAATTTTCAGCTGGGTCTAATTTAGAAACTCTAAATTAGTTAATAGAGAATAATGTGTTAACGGTAATCTATTTAATATCTATCTTCCACGATTCCGCAAGAAAGGATTTCATATCCTACCAAACCGTCCTTCCCGTTACTATTTTCATGTCCCGTTTCCAAACACTTCTTCTGGTGCTCATAACTCGGCTCATACGCTGGAGAGTTCTTGAACTGCTTTATGACTGTTACATTTATGGATTGAGCGTCAAGGCACAACTAATACAGGAACAGTGGAGTGATGTAGAACAGAATTGGTGAATCCACCTACCCAAAGTCCCTTAAATCTAGACTGTCCTTTCGACCCTATAATTATAAGGTTAACATTATTCTTTACCGCATATTCTGTTACCATCTTTTTCTCATTTTTTCCATCTGCGTCCAATATCACACTCTTTACTTTAACTCCTGACTTTGCTGAATTTTGTATTTTCATTAGCGACTCTTCAGCCGATTGTTTTCTTGCTTTTTTAAATGCTTTTACAATAGATATATTCCCATATCTTTCCTGCAAGCCTATCGCACCTCCCTGCTTCACGTCTTCAATTATATTTATTAGAATTAATTCTGCATTAACCAACTTAGCAACATGAATTGCATAGTTTGCTGCTTTAATAGAAATCTCTGAGCCATCAACAGGAACTAGAATTTTTTTAAGAGAGACGGGATTGGCCCTACGATTTACCATATCATAGGATTAAATGTACAAGTTAAAAAAGAATGTGTTCTAAGCTGCTTAAATTTATTTATCATACGTAATGTGATACTTAACTTACCCTATTACCCGATTAACTCTTTGGAACACACTTTCATGTATATGGCATGCATATCTGTCATTTAGTTGGGGTCATGAATTCCAAAGGGGTTTTGATTTTATTTTGTTTACTACTATTTTCTCCGTATCCCTAATGTCACATATAAGATAAGGGTCTTCCGCCCCCTTGTTTTCACGGAATTGCATTAGATTAATTACTGATTCTACTAATTCCTGTCCCTTAGAGCTAAGTCTGTATTCTACTCGAGGTGGTATTAGGTTTTTTAGGATACGACAAATAATGTCATATCAATCAGATTTTCAATTCAGTAAATTAGACTCGACGAGTGTAAGATAATTAATATTTTAAAATCTTGGATAATCTTTCAGTCCGATTCAGTTGTTAATACATAGTTGCGATTGGAGGTGGAACTTAAGTCTGTATATAATTTTATGTTCATTTCACGACAATAACGGCACAATGGGCATAAGTGACGACACCGCTTGCAACGCTACCAAGTAACATCTTCGTAATACCGGTTCTCCCCCTGGTTCCAACCACTATTAAGTCAATTTCTTCGTCCTCAGCATATTCCAATATAGGCTTTACAGTTCCGCCGGTCCTAGGAGTCATCAAGATCATAGTATTAGATTGAATACCTAGTGTTTTTGCTTTCTCTTTTATGCCATTGAGAATTTTCTGGATTTTGGCTTTTTCATTTTTATATATCTTGTCAAGATCTTTAGGAGACGCCCACTCATACGCCTTTTCTCCGTAATACCAGGGTTCAGTTTCTAGAACGTTTAGAATTATCAGTTGTGCACCAATATTTTTTGCCAGTGTTATTGAATAATCTGCGGCTTCAAGGGACTTGTCTGATCCGTCTATACCAACTAGAATCTTTTGAAAGAGCTTTGTCAACATACTAACTCATGTGAATGAAGTTTAATAATCTGCCGAACGAATCAAGCTTAATTCGTTCTCTTGGAATTCCATGCCATGGTTTGAACAAATTTTGGATCATGCATATCATAGACTGAACCATTCAATACTTTTGAAGACTATGACAATTTATTCTATGGAATCTCATTTGCAGTACGATCTATCACTGATATTATTAGTCTTTGTGGTCACAATTTCATTAGTTCTATTTGTTAGTAACGATCCATGTAGGATTATATGCTATTTGTTATTAGTACCTATAACAGGCGGAACGTTACTAACCAGTGAGAATGCAGAACTTGTAATAAGTGAAATTGTAAGTCCTGAAAGGATAAAGATCGCGTATAGTATGGAATAAAGCATGTTATTATGAATCATCAAATTTAAGTCGCAGATTCTGACACATTAAATTGGAATTTAGCTTTTTTCCTTTTCATAATTTGAACAAGTGACAGCATTACTGGAACCTCAACCAAAACACCTACTGTAATTGCTAAAGTAACACCGGAATGGACACCGAATAAAATTGTGGATACGGCTACTGCGAGTTCAAAAAAGTTACTTGCTCCAATGAAAGCGGTTGGTGCAGCTTCTGCATAAGGTATTTTCAACCCTTTAGATCCAAAATATCCTACTGAGAAGATCAGATAAGTATGAATCAATAGGGGAATTGCAATTAATAGTAAGTGAAAAGGAAAAGCGATGATCTTATCACCTTGGAAAATGAAGATAAGAACTAGAGTTATCAAAAGTCCAATAGGAGTAATCTTATCAACTTTTTCAATTAGATGAGTTTCAAGCCACCCTTCTTCCTTTGTCTTGTTTGTTATCAGTCGCGTTAATGCCGCTAGTCCCAAGGGTAGTGCAACATACAGTAAGATTGAGACAAAAAGAGTGTCGAGAGGAACAGAAAATCCAGTGGTAAATCCAAGTAGGAATATCCCAATAGGAGCATAGAGAATGAGGATAAGGATATCATTTATTGATACTTGAAGCAGTGCACAGCTAAGATTACCCTTAGCAAGAAATGTCCATACAAGTGTCATTGCTGTACAAGGGGCAAGTCCGAGAATTATCATACCCATCATGTATTGAATGCGTAATTCTTCAGGAATCACGGAAGCAAAAACAACAGTCATAAAAAACCAAGCAATAAGAGCCATTACAAAAGGTTGGATTGCCCAATTTATGACCAATGTGAAAGCCATAACCTTTGCGTTTTTCCTAATGTTCAATAGCTCAGAGTATTTTACCTTAAGCATAATTGGATACATCATCATCAAAAGCACTACAGCTATAGGAAGTGAGACATCTGCAAACTCAATTTCCGATAAGGAAGTAGAAAGTGAAGGAAAGAAATATCCCAGTAAGGTTCCCGATGAAATACAAATTGCCACCCATACAGATAGATACTTGTTAAATACATCTAGATCCTTCTCGTAAATTTTCAAATCCTGAGGTTCTTTTCGATTTATATCTACACTAACCCTGATATGTTGTTATAAATTTTTATCATAAATTGGTCTTACCGTAGTATCAAATGGAGCAAGAAGTTTTGGAAGAAACACGGCAAAAATTTAGGTTAGATTTTATGCATAGGAGTCTACAAATAAATCTGCATTGCCCCACTTTAATTTGGAAGCGCGTGAATAAATGGGAAAAGAATTGACAGAATTAACGAAAGTCAACTGGCACGCTATGAGCGTCGATCAAGTTATACAATATTTACAGACTAGATTCGATGGACTGACTTATAGAGAAGCCAATGAAAGACTTGGAGTTTATGGATTTAATAAAATCAAAGCAGAGAAACGGACGTCCAAAGCAGCCATATTGACAAAACAGTTGAAAGAACCTCTCATAATAATACTTCTAGTTGCTATTACAATCTCTACTTTTGTGGGCGATTTGGCTGATGCAATTATCATCGTTGCAATAGTAACACTTTCCATCCTGGTCGGCTTTATACAGGAATTTAAGTCCGAAAAAGCCATAGAAGCGCTAAAGAAAATGACAGCTGCAACATGTCGGGTTATCCGCAACAATGAAGAAAGTATAATCGACGTCGCAGAGCTTGTTCCTGGTGACGTAATTTTAATTTCCGCAGGGGACAAAGTTCCTGCAGACGCGTATTTAATTGAGGCTCACAATTTAAAGGTCTACGAGGCACCTCTAACTGGAGAATCTGCTGCAGTGGATAAAACAATTGCAGTATTATCTAAAGATACACCAATCGCTGACAGAAAAAATATCCTTTACACTATCACTACCGTAACTCATGGTCGAGGAAAAGCATTGGTCTTTTCAACTGCCATGGATACACAACTAGGAAAGGTTGCTGCAGCAGTTCAAGCTATAGATGTACAAAAAACCCCTTTCGAGATAAAGATCAGATATGTAGCCAAAACACTCAGTAAAATCATGCTTGCCGTAGTCGGAATTGTTAGTATAGTTGCATTTATTCGCGGTCTACAATTGTTAGAAATACTTGTATTGGGAATAAGTTTAGCAGTCGCAGCCGTTCCAGAAGCATTACCTGCTGTAATAACTGCGTCTCTTTCACTTGGAACTCATAGAATGGCTAAACAAAATGCAATAGTCAGGCGGCTGCCGGCAGTAGAAACTCTTGGTTCTGCAAATGTAATATGTAGCGACAAAACAGGAACATTGACAAAGGGGGAGATGACGGTAACCTCCGTCTATGTATATGACAAATTTGCTCACGTTTCCGGTTTAGGATATAGTCTAAAAGGTGATCTATCCAATTCAATTATTCATAAAAAAAATCTAATGCTACTTGCCAAGACCATGGTATTATGTAATGACGCTAAGATAGAGATCAGGCAAGATAAGACCGACTTAATAGGAGACCCTACAGAGATAGCATTGTTAGTTTGTGCACACAAGATCGGTATAACGAAAGACAGATTGAGTGCCGAACTACCAAGGGTTCAGGAGGTACCATTTACCCCAGAAAGAAAGATTATGACTACAATACACATGAATTTGAATCATAACAATAAGCTTGAGTCTTACGTCAAAGGCGCTTGTGAGGTAATTATGGATCGCTGTATTAACGTTCTTCTTGATGGTAAATCCTTACCGTTGTCTGATGAAGTCAAGGCAAGGATTATGACTGCAAATGATCAAATGGCTAAAAAAGGATTGCGGGTATTGGCTTTGGCTTACAAAGAGCTGCGAGAGGGAGGTTACCCACAAGAAAGTATAGAAAATGATCTGATGTTTCTAGGCCTTGTAGGAATGATGGATCCCCCTAGAACAGAAGCGATAGATTCTATTGCACAGTGTAAAAGTTCAGGGATAAAAGTTATCATGATAACAGGAGACCATGAACTTACAGCTGAGGCTGTTGCAAGAGAAATTGGAATAATCGATGATACGACAAGCCGCGATAGGGTGATGATATCTGGTAAAGATCTAGAAACAATTGATGTTAAGACTTTAAGTGAAAAGGTAGATTATCTGAAGGTTTATTCTAGGGTTTCTCCAGAACACAAACTCAAGATCGTACAGGCACTACAAAGCAAAGGACATATAGTTGCTATGACTGGTGACGGTATAAACGATGCACCTGCATTAAAAGCAGCCGATATTGGCATTGCTATGGGAGTAACAGGCTCTCAAGTAACAAAGGAATCAGCATCAATGATTCTTGCTGATGATAACTTTGCCACCATAGTTTCTGCAGTTAAGGAGGGTCGAAGAATTTTTGACAATGTCAAAAAGTACCTAGTTTATTTATTGTCTGTAAATCTAAGCGAAATTATTATTCTAGCATTCTCTATTATGTTGGGATGGCCTCTTCCATTGTTACCAAAACATATTCTTTACATTAATCTAGCAACGGATGGTTCTCCTGCAATAGCCCTCGGTCTTGAGCCTCATGAGCCTGGCATTATGAAGAGGAAACCGCGAAATCCAAATGAAAGCATATTTTTTGGGATTAAGAAGTGGTTGATACCAATTCCAATTATTCTTGCATCGATATCATTACTGCTATTTGCGCACGTTCTACAGGATAATGGATGGAATTCGACTTATGCTATTCAAAAAGCTAGAACTATGGTTTTTGGTGTGATAGTTTTCTTTGAATTGTTCTTCGCACTCTCCAGTAGATCCTTCACTCACACTATTAATAAGCTAGGATTTTTTAGTAACAAAATTTTATTATATTCGCTGTTGGGTGAATCATCAGCAATTGTTTTCATCATGAACTATCCTTTAATGCAAACATTATTTGATTTCGTGTCATTACAAGCAGCAGATTGGATTCTCTTGCTTCTGCTGGCTACGACTGGATTTGTGTATTCAGAAATAATAAAATTTATAGCTTCGAAGAAAAGGGCCACACCATTATTAAAATAGTATGCCTGCTTATGTAAGTATAAACATGGATAAGAGTGAAAAAAGTTGTGAGTGCTCTCCTTCTGAAGTAAATGATAAAAATTTTCAAATACTCTGAAAATAAAGTGGAAACGCTTGATATCTAAAGGAGGAACTTGTCCAAGATGTGGAGCAACAGAGAAAGAGATAGAAAAGGCTGTATCGACCCTGACACAGTCATTTGCTCCGCTAGGAATTAAGGTTATTTTAGAGAAAGAACAACTTTCTGTTACTGAATTTCGGAAAGATCCGTTACAATCTAACAGGATTTGGATAAACAACCGCCTGCTCGAAGATTGGATTGGAGTAAAAGTGGGACATAGTCCTTGCTGCGATGTTTGTGGTCCTCATGATTGTAGAACTGTAGAGATTCACGGCCAGATATATGATACAATTCCAGCCCAGGTTATCATAAAAGCTGGACTTTCAGCTGCATCACAATTAGTTAGCCCGCGGTCAGGTGAATCATGTTGTGCCGATACATAAAAAACAAGCACCGACGGCAGGTCAGTTGAACCAATTACAATCTTCAGGATTAAAATCGTTGTTAGTGTATCTTTTCCGAAGATCACGTTTAAGTTGATATCATAGCTAGAACAGGATTCAGAAGTGGCTAACCAATGTGCAAATTGCAGATTGGAAGAGAACCATATCTTGTAGTATCTGCGTTACGAGGTATAAATATAATTATATCTCTAATAAGTAACAAACTTCAAAATGTGTTATTTTAGAATATTTACAAGAAATATATTCAAAAGATGTAAATTTAATTTCGGGCCCGGAGGGATGCATGACGATATCAGTGCTAAACGGGGGTTTTCTCGCAATGTCATGGTTCTCACTTGACAGCAATATTTGGTGACGTGCCATCTCCACCGGGACCTCCTACATCTGTCTTCCAGTAAAACTCCTGGATGCGATTGTTGGCCATATCAGCCACGAATACATGTGCCAACGGCCCGCCTATACTGACATCGGCAGGACCTGCAAACTGTCCATTCGCAGAACCATTAGAACCCCATTTAGTAACGAAGCAAAGACCGGATATTATTTGAGATGTACCTACTGGACAGGAACCAACAGGTTTTATCAATTGAAACGTTTGAATTGTGCTAGTACCAATGTCTGTTACATACACGAGTCCGGAGGGACTTACACCAATTCCGGCCGGATTATAGAACTTTCCATTATCATGAGAAGCAAGACCTCCCCATTTGGTAAGTTCATTGCCATTTCCAGCTCTCCGTACAATCCAATATTGATCGTATACACTGGAGCCTGGAACTTGTACATCTTTATACAAGGACACGAAGACATCATGAGTAACAGAATTCACACCGACACCAAGTACCGAATGGAGTGGATCTGGCATACCCGGTGCAGGATCGGGAATTTGGCCATAAGTCCATTTGACAATGAAGCATATTCCTGAAACCACTTCTGTAGTACCGACTGGACATGGATTGGCTAATTGAAACTTGTGGATAACTCCCTGTCCTTGTACTCTGGACTCTGCTGCGTAAATTTGGTTAGCAGAAGAATCTACGGCTACTCCTATTAGGGCTTCGAACTCTGATGTACCTGGACTCTCTGTATTCCAAGCTCTGATAAAATCGCCGGTGCCTTTGAACATTTGAATCCTATTGTTCCCTTTGTCCGCAACATAGACACGTCCGGATGAATCTAAAGCGACGTCAGTTGGATTATTGAATTGTCCGTTTCCTGAACCTAGACTGCCCCAAGCCCTAACAAAGCATACTCCAGTTACAATTTGCGTAGTTCCATTTGGGCAAGGGTTGACCAATCTAAACTGTTGAATTCTATTATTCCCTGTATCGACCACGTAAACCCGTCCAGAAGAGTCAACAGCTATGCCGATTGGATGGTTGAACTGTCCGTTTCCTGAACCTTGTGTGCCCCACTTTTTGGAAAAGACATATTTTGCCTCGACAGTTGGATTAGTATTGATACTAATAGAGAGTATTAAAATAACAAACAAACTCAATGTCCAAATTATTGCTAAAATTCTTGTTGATGGGATTTCTATAATACGTTTCATTCACAAACGGGATGCATTATATCAATCACGTTATTAAATATTCACTGTAAACTTTGTCTAATTTTATTACCGAGCTACCGATACCTAACAGACTTCATGGAGCTGATATTCGTTGGTCTAGGCACGGAGGTTTGTGAATCATTTTTGACACAAATTTAGGCCCGATTTTTTCTTGAGTGTTTATATAAGACAAGTATATCAAATTGCTTCAATGAGAAGCGGGACGCTGAGAAGTTTAATCCTGTTGATTGGAGTAACAACAGTAGTTCTAGCCCTCTCATCATTAATAGCATTTTCTCATCTTCAGAACGTCTCTGCGTTTGATGAGGGTGGATATGTAAAATTTATTGTTTCAAAAGTAAATGAATCAAAGACCAATAATACAGAGAGCACCGAGACTACGCTGCTGCCGGATGCTGCTAAGGGTCCTCCCATTCCTTTCAAAGGTTATCTTGTAGGAAAACTTGGTGACAATTTGTATTCAGTCACGGACGGTGCATACAACACTATGTTCTTAGTAACAGAAAAGGGAGTTGTGGCAGTTGATGCTCCTCCTTCTTTGGGACAAAAATATCTTAAAGCAATTGCTGAAGTAACTAACAAACCAGTTAACTATCTCATTTATAGTCACGCTCACATTGATCACATAGGTGCGGCGGGACTATTCCCAAAGAACGTTAGTGTCATAGCTCAAGAGGAAACTGCTCGAGAATTACAAAGTGCCAAGGCTGTAGCCAAAAATGTGACAATGGTTCCACCTATACCGACGATAGCTTTTTCGAAGAATTATACTCTAACCATAGGTAACCAAACACTAAAGTTGGACTACTATGGATCTAACCATCTTCCCGGGAACATCTTCATTTATGCCCCCAAGCAAAAGGTGCTAATGTTAGTTGATATAGTGTTTCCTGGATGGGTTCCATTTCCATACTTGGCAATTGCAAAGGATGCTGCTGGTTTCATCAAGGCCCACGACATTGCCTTAGATAAATATGATTTTGATAAATTCGTTGGAGGTCACCTTACCAAGCTTGGAACAAGAAATGACGTAGCAATACAGAAAGAATTTATCGATGATTTAAAAAATGCTTCTACGAAGGCGAACCAAGAAGTGCTTTTTAGTAAAGTCGCACAACAAGTAGGACACTTTGATAATCCATGGTTGATTTTTTCTAAATATATTGATGCAGTAAATGAAAAATGCACCCAACTGGTATTACCAAAGTGGGAAAATAAACTTGGAGGTGCAAGACAATTCATGTCAACCCATTGCTTCACCATGTCAGAAGCAGAGAGAGTCGATCCCACATTACAAGCACTGACCCAGAATAATACTTTTATTTACAAATAGTTACAATAAGGCTAAATGAATAATAAATATCTCTATTAGAACTAGTTTTCACATCGTTTATTTTATAAATACTGTATTAAGTATTAACTGTAATTCTCTTTTAAAATTATTACTCTGTATAGGATTCCTAACTCAATTTAAACATGTATTCGTTATCACCATATTATTTGTGAAACACATAGAAGTACTAATATTGGAACGGGCCCGGAGGGATGAATCTGGAATTTCAGGTGGGTCCTATTTAGAATTTCTAGTTTCTCTTCATAGGATTCAACAAGTGATTAACATTTTTTTAGGTTTCCTCCAACTAGGGTTGATCGGGATTCGAACCGTGCATGTACTAGGGTTCTACTAACTTCTATTTAGCTTTTAGGTACAACTAGCCTGTGGTAGCCTCGTGTATCGGGTCTCTATGTTTATGCGGATGCAGTTAATCAACTTGATCTTTTATCGAGTATTGACTTTAAACTAGTATAGATTAAAGCAATCTGCAATACATATCCACCTGCAATCAGAATAATTGCATTCAATGGCCTAGAAAAGGTCATCATCAACTTAACATGGGGTGGAGCAAGGCTGTTACCAATGATAACTAAGAGAGCCATTGGAATACATGCATAAAGTGCTTTACTATACCCTTTCAATATCAAAACAGATAGTGTAGCAAATAATATTTCCAAAATAATTGCCCTATCAATAAATTTGGGATTTCCAAATGGGATTGCTATTAACCCTAATACAATAATAGAGACTAAAGTAATCAGGTTAGCGCGATAATGTAATGCCATTTGATAGTATTTTCACTTGCAACTTTATATTCTGTTTGAATTATGTTATGACCAAAATTTGAAGTTCAATCCGTCCATGGACTGTATCAAGCCAGAACTATGGATTCGCATCACCGGTTGCCACTGCATCTAATCCTGATATTTCAACTTACTTTACCAATAGTTTGAAATCCTTGCATGAATCTTTTTTCTCGGAGGGATGAAGGACAAATTTCTCTCTAAAGGTGGATTCAGAGATATCCAATTACTAAAATAAAGATAAATACAGAGTTATAAGAGCTCAAAGAATGGTGGGTCGAAGAGCTTACGAACTAATATTGATATGAACTTACGATTTGAATTATAAGAATGTGAGTGAAAACCTTTAAGTATTCTAGGACAAAAAGGATTTTATGTCAGATCCAGAGAATTCAGAAAAAGAAAATGAAGCTATAGCCCACCGTTTTCATATGGATATATTTCAGAAGGGAGACTTGTTAGTAGCAGACCAGATTCTTGCCACTAACTTTGTTTGGAGAAGTCCAGCTGTTCCTTCAGAACTTGCGCATGGTCCTGAAGGTACAAAGAAAATTGCTTCTGCGGTAATTGACAGCATACCGGATCGTAAAATTATCCACGACGATATTGTTACTAAAGGTGATAAAGTCCTGATTCGATGGACAATGACCGGAACTCTGAAGAAAGAAATCTTTGGATTACAACCGAGTGAAAAGTCAGCTACTATTATAGGTTTTGATCTCTTCAAAATATCTAACGGCAAAATTGTTGAAATGTGGCAGCAATTTAGTCCTGGTACTTGGTCTTAGCAAATACAATATAAATAGGAATTAAATATGGACCGGACAATATCTATTTCAGTTAATGCTTAACTGGTAAAAATTGTAGTGCAATAGTTGAACTACCTTAAGTTTTTGGAGCTACTAGATTGAGTCAAGCATCTGCCGAGGTTCTCGTCAAATACTAATAGTCCTAAATTTAGATACGATGAGGAAATATATGGAGGTTTTTCAAGTGTTTCGTCTGTTAATTAGTAACTACATCAGTTTCTACAGGTGTAATTATATACAAAATTTATTAAAATTATCAAATAGTTATAAACCCTCAGTAGTCATGGCTGGTTTGTTTTCTCACAATACGCGAGATAAAAAAGATTGAGTAAACTTACTCTGCTTATTGTTGCGAAGGCCATTGGTGAGATTGGTATATTTTTTGGTCATAATGATAGTATCCATCAGAATATGTTCTCATGTTTGGATCAGGTCTTCGGACGTCGGGATTGGAACCTTGCATGTTCTAGGGTTCTACTAGCTTCGTATTTAGCTTTTCCTAGTCGGATAGTTCCATATCGTAATCAAACTTTAGGCCCCTGGTTTTTTGTGCTGCTACAATAAATTCATCATCCTTAGTATATTTTCTTATTATGACTTTATGCACTTTAGATAATCCATAATGTAACATTGCTTTTTCGTTGGGAAAATCCCTTATGCCCGTGTATTTGTCGTCATAATCGCTAGTTCTATGTATCTTTACTCTTACTTTTTGTTTAGCATTTGTCGTTTTCATTTTTTATCCACCTTATTTATTATTACGTGCTCTTTACTTATGACCTTTTTGACTCTTTACCTTATCATTATATCTTTTAACTATTGCCTTTACCTTATCTGGATTCCTTCTGCTCCAATCTCTAACATATTGTCTATGATGTTTCTTTATTTGGGGACGTTGCTGGTATTCTCTTAAGTATTGTTTTCTACGTTTATTTTTGTCTTTTTTAGGCAAAACTACAGCTATCGTTTCATCTAATCTGGAAGTACTCAGTAATTTGTAATTTGACCTTTTTCAGGTCGGCATTAGCTTAATTAATTCCCCTAGCTAGACAAGTGTCACAATACTTTTCCACAAGCGTAGCATCAATCATATCATAACTTGCTATTGGAGTAGCTATGTCCCCACACATAGAACAAGAACCGCCTCCTTTCTCAACCATAAACCTTTTTTTTGAATTTTGAGATATTCTAGGGTTTGAGAGAAAATCTCTAAACTCTTTGAGTTGCTCCTGGGATCTATTCACTGGTCGCACTATTGGGATTGGTCTATGACTAATACCACGAGGATTATTTCCGTAAAAAGAGTTATACATGTATATAATACACGCTAATCGTATATCTATCTATGCGTTTAGTGTCACAGACATTTATTTGACCCTAATGAAGATTTCTAATATTTGGAAACAAAAAAATAATTATCTATGTACCAATATAAAGAGTATTTCTTTGGAAACATACAGAACCAATAGCTAGTCCATTTTGCTGAATAACTGGCCTAGTGAGCGTAGTTTTTTCCTCTTTATTTTTGTTAATAAGGTTAAGTTTGATAGTAAAGTGGAACATAGCACCTTTTACTATGTGTTGGAAAATGACATTGACCCAAATAATCTTAACAGAAGTTGATTAATCTGTATTATCATTGTTTAAGTCTTCGGATGGCGGAATATGATTGCATACAATTCACTGTGTTTTTCTATAAGAATTAACATTCCCTTGTAAGGAATATCATAACCAGCAGGTATTTCCTTTAAGAAATCATTTGCTGGGATTAGGTCAGAGGAAGAATCCAGTAGTTTTGAAGGAGAAGAAAGGTTCAAGAATATCTATAACCGCCTAACTGATCTGACGATTCAAATAGTCCCTTTTATTTTAGATAAGTTGTCATAAAAGTCCAATAGAAAAAACCCTCTCCCATCACTGTGAATCATAAATCTATATTATTCGTACACTGAAGAATGACCTTGTTTATGGTTGTTCCGCACCTATCCTATTTTTCTGTCGAATTTTTGAGTTTCTCAAATGTATGGACCGCGCTCTAGGTATCTCCTTTTCTGTACTTGATGTGGTCTTATTTGCAGTATCAGCATTTTCCTCTCTCTTAATATTTGTAGAACCAGTGTTCGAAAACGTATAATTTGCAGCGGATTCGTGTATTATTTTTATTTGTTTTTTGTTTTTTACCAATTTTATTAATCCTGAATTTAGAATATCGGAACAATTACTTTAGTTTTATGTTAAAGTATGAATGTTATAAAACCTGTAATTTATCATATACAGTCCATCGGGGCGGATCTGATTTTTCAGATGTTCCAGTTCTTTTCATGTATTCTGGGAATCGTAATATTAACCTCTTACTTTCAATATTCAATACATTTGTTTCAATATTATTCAGTGTTGTCGATAGCTTAGATGTCAATTTGCTCTCCTTATGATGATTATTTGTTGTGTACAACTATATGAACCCGAATAGTTAACGGGCCCGGAGGTTTGTGAATCATTTTTGACCAAATTTTTGAGCCCGTCTAAATAACTAGCGGATGAATTGTATTATTTTCCCCTTCGATTTTGAGAGATCTCATCTAAAACAGAAGTCATGTAGTTAAGTTCACCTTCCGTCAAGGATGATTCTATATCACTTTCCGCTATAAGCGGGGTCTTTATCTATCTTTAATGTCGACATTACTGCCGACATTACTTTCTATTCAATTCTCTAAATTAACCTCGTGTGTTTTGAATGAACCTCTGGAAGCAAATCTTTTTGAATGAGTGTTGCTGTCACTAAAAGAGAATGGGAAATTTTCCGGCATATTTGAAATCTAAGATCGGGATGAAATTCCATGTTTACTTTCCACAAGTCTAATAATAGCTGCTATGATTCCTTTCGCTTTTGGAATTTGTCTGACATACTGGTTCCCAGTTTATGCTGTTGGATCATCAATGTATCTCACCAATTCATACAGTGATACCGTATCTACCATTGATGTTAATGCAAATATTGTGGGAGCACCGATAATCGTAGAAGATGCACCTTTTGGAATTGCGTTCGATCCGGCGAATAAGAGAATGTATGTTACCAACCAAGGTAGGGGAAATGTAACAATTATTAACACTAATACAAATACTCTAATTGGCCAGCCCATCCCAGTAGGAGACACTCCTCTTGGAATTGCGTTCGACTCGGCGAATAAGAGGATGTATATTCCTAATCAAAGAAGTCATATTGTATCTGTTATTGATACTAATACAAATACAGTCGTTCGTCAGATTTTAGTAGGAGATAATCCTTTTTCGATTGTATT
>DATIFZ010000042.1:0-36289 GCA_035454925.1 Nitrososphaeraceae archaeon | reverse complement strand
AGTAGCAATTAAGCGATTTGCAGATTCTCTGGACGGAATTGATTATGAATACCATCCAATTTTTGAAGGGGTGAGAATGAGCTTGACTGGTAGTATTATTGATATCGACCTTTACGAGACGGACGACGTCTATCAAGTTTTAGATGAAATACTTGAGCTTGGTAGCGGATACAATATGTTCAGGACTAATAAGCAAATTAGACTGTTTGCTGAAGATATTGATGAAATTCGGACTATGTTCAAATCATCCCACAAATTATCTGCTGGAGAAATAAAGGATGGTCTCTCTAAAATAACAATTACTGTTCAATCAGATAAGGAAAACACATATGAAGTATTATCACTTGTTCTGTCATTATTACATAACAACCGTATTCCACTATACAATGCTTTTTTCACACAAAATGAAATAATTTTAATTCTAGGGATGAATGAAGCTGCCAAGGCATACGAAGTAATCAGAGAAAAACTATATTGTCACTGATAGGTAATTGCTATTTCTTTCTGCATTCAGTGTAACAATCAAATAATGATTGTTACTATCTGACACTATCTATAATACTGGACGGAAACTTTCTCTCCAGGTTTGCCTTCTCTCTGAGCCTTAATCTTCTTTACACCTTCTTCAATATGCCTCATCATTACGTGAGCTTCTGATGCATGTCTAGCAGCCTCTTCAGGTGTTGGATATTTTGCGAGGTATTCATGTAGAACTAATGATACCGCTGTATTTATGACAGAGCTTGTATCAGCACCGCTGAAACCATCTGTCATTTCAGCTATTCTGGTCAAGTTAACATCTGAACCAAGTGGCTTATCCTTGCTGTGTATCTCCAATATCTTTTGCCTTGCTGATTTATCGGGCAAAGGCACTAACAATATTTTGTCAAATCTACCAGGTCGTAATAAAGCAGTATCAATAATATCTGCTCTATTTGTTGCAGCTAACACTACGACACCTGAAAGCGATTGAATCCCATCTAATTCAGTAAGCAATTGTGAAACCACTCTTTCTGTAACCATGCTATCTCCGCCCATTCCTCTAACTGGAGCAATCGAATCTATCTCATCAAAAAATACTACACATGGAGCTGCTTGTCTTGCTCGTCTAAAAATCTCTCTAATTCCTCGTTCTGATTCGCCTACCCACTTGCTTAGCAATTCAGGACCCCTTACGCTAATGAAGTTAGCCTCAGACTCCGTAGCAACAGCCTTAGCCAAGAGGGTCTTGCCAGTACCTGACAATCCATGCAACAACAGGCCCTTTGGCATGGAATGTCCGAGTTTTGTATATAGCTCTGGGAATCGTAGTGGCCATTCTACAGCCTCCTGCAATTCGCGCTTTATGTCCTCCAGTCCGCCTATTGCAGACCATGGAACGTCTGGGGATTCCAGATAAACTTCCCTCATTGCGGAAGGCGTCACTTCCTTTACAGCATTATCAAAATCGGCTCTGGTAACTATGAGTTTATTTAAGACTTCGGGAGATAGTTTCTCATCTTCCAAATTTAATTCAGGGAGCAATCTTCTCAAACACTTCATTGCTGCCTCTTTGCAAAGATATTCTAGGTCCGCTCCTACAAAACCATGTGTGACGGCGGCAACTCTATCTTGCTCTACATCGGTGTCTAGAGGCATGTTTCTTGTATGAATTTGCAATATTTCCAATCTTCCACGCTTATCAGGTACTTTGATCTCAATTTCTCTATCAAATCTACCCGGTCGTCTCAGTGCTGGATCTATGGCATTTGGACGATTTGTAGCTGCAATTACTATTACCTTACCTCTAGCTTCCAGTCCATCCATAAGCGACAATAATTGAGATACAACTCTCCTCTCGACTTCACCAGTAACTTCTTCTCTTTTTGGAGCAATTGAATCTATTTCGTCAATAAATATAATAGAAGGCGCTTTTTCTTTAGCTTCCTTGAAAATCTCTCTTAATCGTGCTTCAGATTCACCATAAAATTTACTCATAATTTCTGGTCCAGAGATACTTATAAAATGAGCATTACTTTCGTTCGCAACAGCCTTTGCAAGAAGCGTTTTTCCAGTTCCTGGAGGCCCATACAACAATACACCCTTTGGTGCTTCGATGCCTAATTTTTCAAAGATTTCAGGATGTCGTAATGGCAACTCTATCATTTCTCTAACTTTCTGGATCTCTTCTTTTAGGCCGCCAATGTCTTCGTAAGTTACTTGAGGGACTCCTCTCAGGGTTTCACCTTTCTCAGCTATATGGAATATTGTTTTTTGGGTTACCAATACAGCATCCGATGCAGGGGTTACTCCTATTACTTGGAAAGTAAGTCTGCCTCCAAAATATGGAACCATGACATTATCACCTTTTATTAGTGGTACACTTTCAAGCGCGTCAGCAAGGTAACGCTCATCGATAGGTGGTATGGCCTCTAAGGGGGCAACAATTACTTTTTCTGCAGGAACGGCCTTTATCTTTTTCACAATTACTGTATCTCCAATTGCTACACCTGCATTGTTTCGCACTAGCCCATCTACTCTTACAATGCCTTTGCCTTCGTCTGAAGGGTAAAGCGGTAAACATTTTGCGACAGTCCTTCTTTTTCCTCGGATCTCTATAACATCACCAGTAGATGCAGTCAACGAGTCCATTGAATCGTAATCAATTCTAGCCACTCCACGACCTACGTCTCGAGTATATGCTTCGAGAACCTTCAGCGAGAGAGTGTTTTGACTCACGATATCAAGTACTATCGTACCTATCTTTATACCTTTGTCGAGGAATAGTCTTCAATATTCTGAGTAATCCAAATATCAAATGACAGTATTCTATTCTCTAATACTATACTTGCAGGAAAAGCACGAGTCTTTTCATATTTTTTTACTACAGGAAAATTAGATTGTATTATAATTAGGTATCTAGTATTGCACCTACCAAAACGTTAAAATCATGATGATAATGATTAATTCGATTGGACCGTTTTGGGTAAAAGAACTTTAGTACGTAGAAGGGGTAGAGGAGGTAAACAATTTCAGGCCATTAAAAGAGGAAAAATTGTACCTGCCAAATATCCAAATTTACAATTGACTGAGCAGAGAGTTGGTTCGATAGTTGACATTGTTCACGAAAGAGGTAGAGACGCACCATTGGCTAAAATCAAATTTGATAAAGAGTTCAGCTACATACCTGCTCCAGACGGCATGGAAGTTGGAGAAAAAATCCAAATTGGAAATAATGTTGACTTTAAACCAAATAATATTTTGGCCCTAGAGTCTATTCCGGACGGAACGCTGATTTGTAATCTAGAAAGGAACATTGGTGATGGAGGAAAACTTGTGAAATCCGCTGGATCATCTGCTATTGTATTTTCCCATACCTCTCAAGGTGTGTCGGTAAAATTACCATCAGGAAAATTTACTACATTAAATCCAAAATGTAAGGCAATGATAGGTATTGTTTCTGGTGCAGGTCGAATGGAAAAGCCATTTCTCAAAGCTGGGAACAAATCTAAATACATGATTGCACATGGCAAGCTTTATCCCAAAGTCAGGGGAATAGCCCAAGCTGCGGTTTATCATCCTCATGGCGGTGGAAGACATCAGCACGTAGGTCGCCAATCATCAGTCGGAAGGACAACACCTCCTGGCAGAAAAGTTGGAAATATCGCACCACGAAAAACTGGCCGAGCCAGAGTAAAAAAGAAAGAATAGAAATTTACTCCCAAAAACTTTTTTGTAACGTTATCCATATTGAGAATAAAATAAGGAGTCAGGAATATGATGCTAAATATCAGCAAGCTATTTGCATTAATGCAGAGCACCCTTAGGGAAAATAATCTTGTAAGACCTACTGCTCTGAAAAATCTGCAGATTCAAGAAGATGGTGATCCTTTTAAGATCTTGATTGGAACTATATTGTCCGCACGAACTAGGGACGAAATTACTACCGCCGTAATTAAAGCGCTATTTTCTAGATTCAAAAATCCTGATGAGATATCTAGAGCAAATTTAAGCGACATAAAGAAACTGATACAGAAAATTGGCTTTTATAATGTTAAGGCATCTAGACTAAAAGAAGTATCACAATTAATAATCAAAAAATATAATGGTGAGGTACCATCTAATCTAGACGAACTCCTTACGCTTCCTGGAGTCGGAAGAAAGACTGCTAATTGTGTTTTGGTCTATGGTTTTAAGAAGGCCGCCATTCCGGTAGACATACATGTTCATAGAATTTCCAACAGGATTGGAATTGTAAATACAAAAAATCCTGAGGAAACGGAAAATGTCCTACAAAAATCAGTAGACAAAAAATATTGGATCAGAGTGAATGAAACATTTGTAAGGTTTGGCCAGAACATATGCTTGCCAATAAAGCCGAAGTGCAATGTTTGTCAGTTAACAAAAATGTGCAAGTATTATTCAAAAAATAGCTAGTCTCTTTTTTTTCTAATAATTAATACCAGTACTATTGAGCCAATTGCAATCATCGTTATTAATGGCACGTAATACAATGGGGATTCTGCAGGGTTACCAAATATGATGTCGAATGAGATTGTCCCGCTATTAGAATTATCTGGATCAGTTGTTTCATCTTTACCATATATCGATACCGATCCAACAATAAAATCATTTACTGACAGTTTGTCAATTATGATTCTCTTACCATTCGTAATCGTCAGACCTTGATTGTTTGCATGGGCTACAAATATTGGTTGATCCCTAGACCATCCGTCTTTTTCTCGCTCATATACACGTATGTAACCTGATTCATTGGTGTTAATTGCTGCCCAAAACTTTCCAGTTTTATCACCAAACATTGCTAGTTCTATGAACTTTTCACTTGGCGCAGGTTCTTGAATCTTTATCACAGTTTTTGTATTTTCTGAATTTGAGTAGGTTAAATTATTTTGAATAGTCAACTGCCAATTGGTTGGTATAGGTTTTGAAAAATCATATACTAATGGTTGTCTTCTATATGCATTGGATGCATCATAATCGACGACAAATCTTTCAGAATTCTTTGTTTTGATTACATCGTGAATACTACTCTGTCCACTAATTGACACAATTGGGAAACCTAAGAATAATACAAATGCAATAGTTCCAACTTTCAATAATCCGGTCAATTTTACTCAACTACAAATGGGTTTTCTGATTTAAGAATTAACTCTGCTATTTCTGGCCGCATCAAATGCTTTTCAGGGATTTTACCAGAATTTACCATTTTCCTCATCATCGTTCCACTCAATTCTTCTTTTGATTCTATTCCATGCGGACATGTCTTTTCATTCGCAAAGGACATACATTTTCTACAAAAATAAAAAGAAGGGAATATTACTGGAGTAATTCCCAAATCAGGATACTTTTGGAAGATTTCCTGCGCCGCGAATGGCGGATAATAGTCCCCAACACCGGCATGATCTCTACCTACAATGAAATGTGTGCAGCCAAAATTTTTCCGCATAATTGCGTGATGTATTGCTTCTCGCGGACCCGCATATTTCATTGATGTATGGATTGTCGAAAATAATACCCTGTTTTTAGGAAAATAATTATCTATCAATGATTCGTATGCACTTATTATCAGATCATCTGTAAAATCACCTATCTTTTTTTTTCCTATTAATGGATTGAGGAATAACCCGTCAAAAATGTTCAAGGCTGCCTTTTGTAGCATTTCATGGGCAACGTGTGGTACATTTCTAGTTTGAAAACCTACAACGGTTTTCCAGCCTCGTTTGGTAATCTCTGAACGAGTATCAGACGGATACATTCGAAACTTTTGGATTTCATCGTACTCTTTCATCTGAAAGACTTCCACCTCTCCACCTACAAGGAATTCTTTCATTTTAAAGAGTCGGCTCACCCCTGGATGACTGCATTCTGTAGTTCCATAAACGGCATTTGCCATATCTTGTTTGTTATATTCATAAATTTCGCGAACATGGAGTATGCCAAATTTTTGGCCATCCGTACAAAGTATAACATCCCCTAAATCAGATATTTGCTTTGCAATTTGTCTTTCCGTATCAAGTACAATAGGTATAGTCCAAGGAACTCCGTTACTCAATCGCCCTTCTTTAAGTACATTCAGGAAATCTTCCTGACCAACATAGCCAGCGAGTGGACTAAAGACACCAGTGGCTATGTTTTCAGCATCATTTCTAATATCGGATGATACTTCAAATGTGGGTAAATCCTCAAACTTTTTTTGAATAAATTTATTTATTAATTTACCACCATGTGGTAAAATTAGATTACCTGTCAAATATAATTATTTACCTTCTTTCCAATGCAGACCACATTCTTTGTGAGTGTCATTTTCCCACCACCATCTTCCAGCCCTAGGATCTTCTCCCTGCATGACAGCCCTTGTGCATGGTTCGCATCCTATACTAGGATAGCCTTTATCGTGCAGTTCATTATACGGAACCTTGTTTTCCTTGATATACTTCCAAATTTCTTCATTCGTCCAATCTGCCAATGGATTTAATTTAATGATATTGTTGTTCAATGTATCAATTTCAATCTTTGATATACTATTTCTGGTTAATGATTGTTCTCGACGTAATCCGGTGATCCAACAATCGAATTGTTTGAGAGCTCGTTTTAGGGGCTCAATTTTTCTAACATTGCAACATTGTTTTCTATTTTCTACGCTCTCATACATTAAATTCATTCCTTTAATTGCGACCATCTCCTCAACATCATTTGATTTTGGGAAATATACATCAACTCTAATATCGTATTTTAGTCTTAATTTATCAATAAGATCATAAGTTTCTTGATTAAGTCTACCCGTATCTAGGGTAAAGACTCGAGTCAGATTCCGGTTAATATTGCACATCATGTCAATTAGTACAACATCTTCCGCCCCAAAGCTTGATGCAAGCACCATTCTGTCACCGTATTTCTTGAATCCCCATTGTAGGATCTCGTCTGCGGATTTTGATTCCAATTTCTTAGCAATATTGTTTATTTCATTTACCAAAGCATTCGGCCCTCCCCTCATTATTGTTTATCTGCACTATTTGTAATTTGAGAAAAATAGGCTTATAATTATTATTCTTTTTGTCGGTTTAATATAATAAAGCTATTTAACGCAAATATACTCGAGGTGTTCTTATCCATTAGGAAGATTCAATATTAGTGTTGTATATGAGTGATATGTGGAGGTTCTAGTTTTTGGCTCATGACTTTTGGCAAAGTATATTCAAATATCAGAATTTAGGCTTTGATCCAATAGGATGGATATCAAATTGTTCCAACGAAGTTGATAATTTGACACTTAATAAATCATTTGAGAAGATAAAGCACAACTCATGGGCAGACTTGTCGTGGTTTGATTCATTCCATTATAGCGGAAAAAGTCCAGACATTACACGTAGAATATACAAAGTGAACGAATCGATTTCAGAAGATTTGAAAAACAAGAAACTAATTTCATTAATGAGGATTCACAATGAGGTCGCCGAAGATCAACAAAGTCTTTCCCACCTCTTGGATGATTTTTATGGAAAGAAGCCTCATAAGCATCCGTTAAGAAGACTTGTAGTTTCAACCACCTCCCAGTACGATTCACAATTTGCAGTGGTTGACTACATTGACACACATAGAGGTAATAAGTTGGGATATACTGCGATTAATATCTCGTCTGGAAAACTGATTGACCCTGATGAAGAACCGGATTCAATCGTCAATACGTCAATCGCCTTAGCTTCAGCTCTTGAAAATCTCCTATTGCTTGGTTGTACATCAGGATTTAAGATAATACCAATATATGACGCCCCCGACGAAGGCCTGCTAGATAAAATAAGAACAAACATTGACATGTTTACGGCAAAACATGATCTATTACTTGATGATTACAGTTCGCTTAAACTAGGAAAACTGTTCTTTGGGGCAACAGCTTATGCTCACTCTACCAAAGAACTGCCAGTAAGATACGATCTAATTCAACCGGGTATGGTATTAATCCTGACAAATAAATTTGGATCCTTAACTCCGCTCAGTATTTATACTATAAATCAGATTGGTGAAATGAACTCAATCTTAGGCAAGCATCAAGCAATTGATAAAAATATCAAGGATGAAATAATAAAATCTTTAACTCAACCGCGTTTTTCCTTGGCTAAGATAATTTCAAAATATTGTCCCGGTTTTGGAAGGGATTTTGACACAAATGCCAATATAGTCGGCGTATACCCGGTTGGTTCAGATGGGATTTTGGCTTTACTCAATTTGGCCAAAACCACAAACACTCACATTATGGTAAATGAACTTCCAATAATACATGAGGAATTGGCCAAGTTTGCCACTGATGAATTCCTTGTCTCAAATTCAACGGCCTCAACCAATGGATGTCATCTCATAATTTCAAGTGAAGAACTCGCACCGAAAATTTTGGAGGATCTGAAAAAACATAACTTTGAATCGCAGATAATTGGATTTGTAAGCGATAAGGAAAAACCGATGGTTACCATTAACAATAATATAAATAAGTATGTGGCAGCGAAACACATCACGTCCCTATTCAATATTTCAACACAAATAGCTTAATCCGCAAGGAATTAAAAAATTGGAAATATTTTATTATTTGAAAGACCAATAACTATGCATGACTTCAACAATTGAAGATAATTGCATTTTCTGTAAGATTGCTCAAAAGAAAATAGATGCGAAGATAATAGACGAAAATGAAGAGGCAATTGCATTTCTTGACACCTTTCCACTTACTTCCGGACACACCCTGGTCATTCCAAAAAGACATTATGAGAAATTACAAGAATTTGAATTTGATCAGGTTACACCTTTGTTTAGTTTGGTACATAAATTATCGGCTTCTGTCGAAAGGGGAACAGGTGCCCAAAGTACTCTAATAGCTATTCATAATGGTAAAGATGCAGGACAGGAAATACCACATTTACATGTGCATATAGTACCAAGAAAACATGGTGACGGTGGCGGATCAATTCATTCTATGTTTCATTCGAGTCACAAACTAGACGACAATGAAATGAGCAAAGTGTTTGGGGACATACGAGCAGATATTGTTGGTAGAGAGGTTGAGGGCCATTAAGCATCTATTTTTGTGTAATTGCTGAAATTGTGTCAGGAAGTTCAGACAATTTATTCAAAGTGAGTGTTGGTAGCTCATTTTGATTTCTAGGAACTTGTATATTGAATGGAGAGTTAGATAGCAGAATGGTAATAATTTCCAACTTATTTGCAATCTGTATGTGAGTATCTAATCTATCTCCAATTAATATTGCTTCTTTTGAATTGATTTTTAACATGTTTAGAATCAATTGAAAAATTTTCTTACTGGGATCTCTTGTTATATCAAGTAAAATACAACAATCAAAGTATTTGTCCAGATTATAGAATTGCAAAGTCCTTGATACTTTGTTATCTTGGTTATCAATTAAAAGTAACCTAAAATTTTTTGACAGAATTTCTAGCGTCGCATTTGCATCATCGAAAGGATACAGAAAATGTTTCTGTGCAAATTCTATCGATGGTAGAATATATTTTAGAATAATCTTTTCGTATCCTACTGGCATCAATGCCTTACTTATTTCTACAACTAATTCCTCAATGCTGCATATATGCAATTTCCGGTTTCTTATGATATCATTCTTGATGGTACAATAATTACGGATATCAATTCTAGATCCCAACTGATTTAATAGGTAGAATAATCTAGAATCAATGAATGAATAGAAATTTTCTTCGTCCATTAATGTTCTTCCAACAAGGAAAATAGAATTTATCATTAATACTCGCCATTACTATGATATTGATGTTAAAGATGAATTGACGTTGAAAAAGAAGTTCTCATAATAGGAAAAATACAAGTTGTTTTTAGATATAAGATCCTTTTTCCTTGATTTCAAGATAAGATTCCCTAAGCAGGAGAAAAATAAGTGAAAAAATTGTTACTCCAATCGAGAGATGTATTGCAACAATATATGGATTCAATTTGGTCGATACTATAAAAAATCCCATGGCTATCTGTACACTGAGTAATGACGTCAGAATTGCAAGTACCAACCTGTTTAATCTCCATTTGCTTTTTCTAACAAAAATTAAAGTAATAACTGTAAAAATAGCAGCAATAATAGCCACAAGCCTATGAAAATGCTCATAGAAAAATTTATCCTGGGGATATGAAAATCCATTAGGACACAGGGGCCAATCTGGACATGCAATTCCCCTATTCAAAGACGAGATATAAACGCCAATAAGCATTGTAGCATAAATTAACCCCATTGAAACCAATGGCAAGGCTAGGTTCAGAAATTGGCTATTTCTCATATCTACCAACTATTTTCTATTAATTCCGGTTTACTAAATCTTAGGACTTGATGTGGGATTAAATAATCAAATTCACTTACTTTAAGCAAAATAAACTCATAATAATTCTTCGTCAATTTTTTCAATTTTGTCAACATATTTGGTATAATTACATCCCATTATCAAACATTTTCCTACTTCGAATACGGAATTTAATTTGTCTTTGTTCTTTTCCAATTCATGAGCCACGTAAATATGACCACAGTAAAGGCAGTTCACAAATATCGAAATCCAAGTGTCTATTATTAACTTTGTCAGCGATACCATAAGGAACCTAGATAATTTTGGAATGTTTCTCAGTTCCATTTTTATATCATACTCCAATATTCAAATGATGAATATAGCGATACATAATGAACATTAATGAATTCATATCAACTCTGCCAAACTCGGTTATTACAGGAAACAATGTAAGCTTACCAGATAATGTTATTAAAAGAATGCTAAGACTAGCACGCCTAAACAAATATGATATTTTTTATGATCTTGGTTGCGGAAATAGCAATGCCGTCTACATTGCCTCCACCCAATACAAAGTGAAAAAGGCAGTAGGTATCGAAAAGAGAAAAAAATCAGTTACTGACCTAATTAAGAAAACTCGAGATTTAGGAAACGTCAAATTCATAGTCGGCGACATAAGAAGAGTGGATATCTCTGATGGTAATGTGTTTCTTTTTTGGTTTCACGATGATACTGTCATAAAAGAAATGATACAAAAATTTTCTACAGAGTTGAAAAAAGGCAGTAGAATAATTTCGATTTGG
Organism: Nitrososphaeraceae archaeon; assembly: GCA_035454925.1. Lineage (GTDB taxonomy): Archaea > Thermoproteota > Nitrososphaeria > Nitrososphaerales > Nitrososphaeraceae > TA-21. The sequence goes on along the minus strand of DATIFZ010000042.1, from coordinate 25,187 downwards.
TCCCCGCCATATATGATTATTCCAGACAAAATTGATTTCCCATTTTTTGTATCGCGTACTCCATTCAAGTTTGCAAATAGCATTGAAGAGCAAATCAAGGCAATCTACGGTCAAAAATGTCTCGATTTTACTGCAGCATGGTTGTTGGGAGATAAATACCTAGAAAGTTTGGAGGTTGTTCCAGCTCGATATAAACGATTTTTAAATATCCTATATTCAATGATAATCTGGATAAATGCTTGGAATATGAAAGTATCATGTGAGGATGAGATTCCACCTCCGGTAGATTCGTATTTAGGAATACTTCGCACATTTTTCAGCATAGACTTGAGTTCATTGATTCAACATAAAAATAAGTGAAAACTGAAGACAAATTATTCAGTCATGGTTTACGTAATCATAATTTAATATTTCATTACCGGCCAACCCAACCCAATCTTTTGAAATACCAGACCATTACCAATGATGGGATTATAGCAATCAGCAGTAAAATTATGAATGAAGTATAAGGACCGAGAAAAACTGGACTTCCTGTGAGAATACCACCGGGAAGATTAACATTCATACCATAGTACGCCCCAATTACGGTTGCAGGAATGGAGAGTGTAAATAGGATAGTCAGAGTTGCTAAAATCTTGTTTGATTTTTCCGTACTTAACATGAAATCTGTATCTTTGAAAATTTCTATTGTTTCTTTCGATTCCTCTAGAACTTCAAGGACCTTTTCCGTATGATCCTTAACGTCATCATAATAATCGGTCAAATCTTCCTCCGAAAATCTTTGCATCTCTTTGCTCAACTCCAATATTACTCTTCTTAAGGGAACAACTACTCTCCGAAGAGTCGTTATCTCTCGTCGCAATAAAGAAATATCTTTTGCTACTGCGACTTTTTCATCAAACACAAGATCCTCTATGTCATCCAGATTTCCTTCTAGCTTCATCAATACATGTAAAAGATCATCTACCATGAGATCTATTATGCTATGCAACAGATACCCTGATGAAGAACCCATGAAAGTTTCCTTCTGCCTTTCATTTTCTTTGCAAAGGTTGAACATTTCAGTGATTGGTTTTAGTTCTCCTTGCTGTACGGTAATGAGATAGTTAGGTCCCGCAAAGATTGCAAGCTGAGTTGAACGTGGAATACTCTTATCCTTATCCACAGTAGGGAAGTGTAAGATTACAAAAATTTGATCCTGATACTTGTCTATTTTTGGTATTTGTATTTTGGAGAGACAATCCTCAATATTTAGTTCGTGGAAAGGGTATTTACCTTCCAGCATTTTTAATTTTTTTCTAGTAGGTTTTTGAATATCCACCCATACAAGATTCTTATTAGTAATTGATTCGAGTTGACTAGAATATTCAATATTGGTCATCTGGCCTCATTCTTGATTAATTTTAAAGTTGAAATATTGTATATTAAGATATCTGATTAATTACGCGATTTCTACAAATTAGGTTAAAATAATGCATGATAATGCATGATATTATGGCAAAAGTAGTTGTCGGAAAAACTGCAGATATTCAAGAAGGAAAATTGGAGCATATAACAGCTAGTGGAAAAGAAATAGTGGTAACGAAATTGGATGGAAATTATTACGCAATTGATAATATTTGTAATCATGCAGGGGCAGAACTTCATGAAGGCGAACTAAAAAACAGTGAATTAACGTGCCCGTGGCATGGAGCAAAATGGGATGTCAAGACTGGAGAGTTAATTTCATTTCCACAAAAATTAAAACCACTACAAGGCTACAAAGTCGTGGTAGAAAACGATACTTTGTATGTTGAAACATAGATTTCAATGGTAGAAGTAGCAAGTTACTAATATTTGTTATCAAATTTGCTAAATGTGAAAGCGACGAAATTAATTGATCTTTTACCAAATTTGGATATAGTACTATTTTCGAATTATTAATTTTTACAGATTCAATTAATTCATAGTTATAGTATATTTCATAATTGTTCCGGTGATAAAGAACATTATTAATTTGCCATCAGAAAATCATTTTTCGAACACTGAAAGTGGATATTTGATGAAATTCTAAATGACTGTGCGATGACTACTGATTTTATCCAAATTTACAAACCTTACAAACTCCCAATTTAAGGAAGCATACTGACTATAGTAGGCAATCTTTACTTACTATGACTTTTGGCTCATATTTCCAAATATTCTTACCGGTTCGATGTAGCGCCTATCAATTTAGTTCAATTACGATATTCGAATTAAATTATTGATTTATATAGAATCGCAATAAATATTGCATAACTGAATTAAAGATGAAGCTTGATGTCCCGAGATTCACAGAAAGATTCGGATCAGTAAGTCTACATGGAGTGCAACGTGTATACGAATTGGATTCTGGGCACAACAAGCATCCAAAGACCGAATCTGAAGTAATTCGTACTATTGATGATGAAATAATATCTAAAATTGAATCGGAAATGTCCATTGTCATTCCTATAAAAGGAGAACGTTTAAAGCTCTTAGAAGGAGTACTAAGCGGCATCCCCCATGATTGCTTAACAATAATAGTATCTAATAGTCCTAGAGAACCGATTGACAGGTACAAACTAGAAAAACAGGCTATTGAGCAATTTAATAGATTCGCGGAAAAAAAATCAGTTATCATACATCAGAAAGATTTGGGTCTTGTAAAGGCTTTAGAAGAAGTCGGCTATACTGATCTTTTTGACTCTGAAAATAAGATACGTAACGGAAAAGGCGAAGGAATGTTCATTGGCATGCTCCTTTCTAAAATGATGGGAAAAAAATACGTTGGATTCGTTGATTCTGACAACTATGTCCCAGGTGCGGTCAACGAATATACAAAAATATTTTCTTCGGGTATAGCGTTATCAACCACACCATACACAATGGTTCGTGTATCTTGGATATACAAGCCAAAGATTTCAGAGTCTGGTGTACGATTTTCCAAGCTTGGAAGAGTTTCTGAAATGACAAATCAATTTCTAAATTTCATGATTTCATATTACACTGGATTTGAAACAGAAGTTATTAGAACAGGAAATTCTGGGGAACATTGCATGTCTATTCAACTAGCAGAACTATTGACTTACTCGTCCGGTTTTTCGATAGAACCTTATGAAATAGTTAATTTATTGGAACAATTTGGTGGAATAACTCCTCCTGAACATAAAGATACCATGGAGAAAGGAGTAGAGGTTATGCAAATCGAAACACGCAATCCACATTTTCATGAAGAAAAGGGCGACCTGCACATTAAAGAGATGTTCTCACAAGGGTGGGGCAGTATATTTCATAGTAAGCTGTGTCATCCAGAGCTTCGTGAAAAATTAAAGGCTGAGTTAATTTCAAGAGGAATACTAGAGAAAGTAAAGGAACCGCCACAATTACCTAAAATGAGACCGTTTAAGGATATGGACATTCTGAAATTCGAAAAAATATTAAAGGAACAATCCAGTTCTCTTACGATTTTTGAATAATTTTTGCCGATGATTTTTCACTTATAATTTGATTAAAACATTTCCGTAAACAAGCAAGTTTATTTGTTACCAATGATATCGCATGCCTCATTGTTTACTATTTTACGTATTATCAAGAGTGGAGTCCCTAACAAAATCGGAATGCTTATTGCTATGAATAAACTTTGAAATGGTGCTAATCCAGAGATAGCAGTGCTTGTGCCGAACCCCATTATGAATGAAAATAAACTTCCTGCGCAAGTAGGACAACCGATGAATAATCCATTGAATATGCCAAAAGTCGAAACGGCGGAGAATTTGCGTTGAGCTTGATACCTAAACATCCTAAGAAAGTGTAAATTTAGTGCAAAATTAAAGCCAACCATAGACGATATAGCTACTGCGAGTATCAAATTCAGAGGGATTATCAATATCGAAAATGAGTCATTCAGCAATATTGTTATCATTGGTACATAGCCAGGATAATTACAACAAACTGTGATAGAAATAGACGGAACAACATCACCTTCAATATCCTCATGATAGATGAGAATTTGAGACAAGAAACCAAAGAAAATACCATAAACAACAGAAGAAATAACGAAAATTCTCCAGTAAGTCTTGTCCGTCAAAATCCTAGAAATGAATGCAAGATAACTCTTATTGGATTCGGACTTTACGGATTCAGTATGAAGTACCAGATATAATCCATAACCAATGGCAATTAAGGAAACCAATATCAAGAAAATATCGGCGATAGCCAAGTTGTACAATCTTGAAACGTCCGCTGACGATTGATTTGAACTTAGTAATGAGTATATTGAGATAGCGAAAATTATTGAAAATACACCGATTGTAATAATCCGTAGGCCTCTATTATGCAGCAACTGGTAATTATCTAGCATGGTAAACAACCAAGTGTGAATTATGTTAACAAAAGGAATCCAATCTATATTAAGTTAATTCAATTCAACATTAGGCTTTGGATAAAGTCTAAATTTACCGCCGTACAAAAAAAGACATGGACGAAACTTTCACAAATGATGGATTTGTTACAGCGTCGATAAGCTTTGTTGGTTTCGTTGATAAACTCGGTCTTGAGGGACTTCTGACTTTGAAATCAGATGATGGAAGGGAGTTTCCAATCCGTGCGTTTTCAGGAGAAGTCGCAAGGCATATTCTAAGATTTAAAGAAGGAGACAAGAGTACTATACCCACAATCTATAACCTAATTGAAGATATTTCATCCCTTCAAGATCTATTGCTAATAGAGGTAAGAATATACAGAAACGGTCCTGTTTTAAGGTCTAATCTTTATTTCAAAACTCGGAAGGAGGTAATCACATTAAGAAATTATCGCGCTTCAGATTCTATAGCTCTAGCTGCATTTTTTGATGTGCCAATAAAAGTAAGAAAAAATCTGTTTGAAGAAACCATAGAACAGTAATTGTCACGTTTCCTTACTGTCGGTGGCATTGGTCTCAAATGTGAAACTCTTAACCATCAATTCAAATGCTGGTAAATTCCTTTCAAAATCATCCACGCTAGCAATATATCTAATAACATACGGTTCGTCATTATGTAATAGGAGGTATTCCAATAGTCTGATGTTACTAGCATTATCATTTTCATTACCGTCGATTCTTACGGCTTTTTCTTTACCTATGGTGGTATCCTGCTGTGAAATAACATTAAGGGAGTCATCCTCATTCATCCTATATTTTACATACAGACTCAGCGGAGCATTCTTTACAGTGTAATCTGAAGCCTTTGCAAATACTATTGCCGCACTACCGTTACCCATTCCAATATCGCCTTTCTCCTCAATAAGTAATTCAGCAAACTGAACAGGTACCAGCACCACAGAAGTATATGAACCGACTCCTAATGCGCGTTCGATAGGCGCTTCTGGAGTTTCTGTATACGCCCAGGTGTCAGGTATCTCGATAGAAAAAGAAAGACCTTTGAATGTTTCCGCACTGTATGCACCTTGGAAGAAAAAAAAAGACAACAATAACAAAGTGGTTGTAAGAATTAGGTACATAGACTCGATTAGCAATCTAAAACTTTTAATCTTTTCTTGAACTAATGGGGAACTAATATTCAGTGTTCCTCAACGAGTCTAGAAAATGAAATTCATAATAAATTAGGTCCAAAGATGAGAAAGAAAGGTGAGCCTATATCGCTAGCTGATGAACTATTCTTATCATGTTATGAATGTGGTACCACATTTCCAATACATCAAACACACTTCGAAGGTAAGATAAAAGATTCAGTAGAAACAACTGATGATCCATTTGAAAATGAATCTATTTTTCTAAGCACAGACAGCAGAGCAGAGAAGAAAAGGAAAGAAACCTAGAAGCAGGTTTAAGATAGGAGAACTTGATGATCCTGAAATTCAAGCAGCAAGTGATAAAGGCTTAGCGGTAAATATCTTGTATGATTCCAGTCATTAGGAAGCATACATTTTTTGCATTTCGTAACTATGTAATTGATTATTTACTTCTTGGAACAAAGTGTGCAATCTAATTGGTTTCTGAGTAAATCCGTTTATGATTTCTTTTTTACTACACTCTTGAAACATTTTATCATCTAAATCAAAGTCGACCATACTTTCATTGATACTAACTACAGCAACTTTGATAGTTGGACTTGTTGTCCTGCTAACTAAGTAAATAAAGCAAGGGTAGTTATAGCTGAGACGACATATGTATAGTATGGTAAGAAGAATAAAACCGGACGTCGCTCCAGGCGAATTTAAATGCAGAACTTGTGACGCTATGTGGTCAAGTTTTATGGAAAACAATACTCCTTGCACTATTACAGCATTAAGGCAGGGATTACATGACTTTGATTTTGCTTCGCCCATTCTAGCACAATCAAACTAGAAAATTTTTTTATTTAATACTATGTGATGAACTAGACTCTATCCAAGTGTAACTCCTAGCGTACTTGCTCTAAACTTCAAACACAGGCAATGGGGCTTGTGGCAACGAGAATCATTACCAGGACTGTGATCTTGTCTTTTGTGACCACATCGAAGGCACATGTCGTGTATTCCCATAAGTTGTGTAGACCAATTCATTTTATAAAAGTTCAAACTACGAACGAAGTCAAATAAGTAATTTATTCTAAATTTTTATATTTTCTCTTTAGGAATTCAGCATCTTTGGCTATTGTTTCAAGTTTTGATTTCTCTATCTTTAGAATTTCAACTGTTGGTTTAAGTCTGTTTTCTTTATTAATTGTCAAGTGATTTATTGCATTTTCATATTCTTCTTGTAGATGTTTTTCTGATACTCTAATGTAGTGAGAATCATTTCCTTTTAACTTATGACCTTCAAGTAACTATCTTAATTCTGTCTTTAAATTTGCTTGTACTAGTTGAGTTGTAAAGAACTTGCGAAAACCATGTGCGATTGGAACATCTTCCTTAGTTGAGCACGTTTATTATGACTGTTGTCAACTAGAATTTCTTTTTCTCTTATAACGGAACGCTCGGCAAGGTCAATTAACTTTTTAGTCAGGGTCTTAGGCTTTATCTGTCTGCATCTTGATATAGAAAACGAATCCCTTATGTCAAATTGTTCTCTTATCGATAAAGAACCTTGTGTCAATTTCTCACTATATTTAGAAAGCATCGTCAAGTAATCATCAATTGCTTTCTTATATTCAGGTGTGCAAAAGGTAACGTATTCTTCATTAAAACCCTCATAGACCGAAATCTTGTAAATATCATATTCAGACTCAACCTTCTCTAAGTTTGGTAATTTTAACAAATGCATAGCACCAACACGCCAACCAGTAGAAGCCAATGGCAGTAATACCGATCGCATCCTTTCATCTGCTACATCCAAGAGCCTATGAATCTCTTCATATCTATAGGCCCTATCTTTCTTTGATTTCCTAAACTCTGGTAAATATTAATATATTTTATTTGTATTCAAGATAACATCATTCGTTCTATAATACTTGCAAATAGCAGAAACATAGTTACGAATTGCAGTAAAACCGATATCCCGTTTCTTCAAGGAAATTATAAAATCGACTATGTGATTATCTATCTTTCTTGAGTCTACATTATCAATAATTTTACTTGAACCTGGAAACTCTAAATACTTTCTTAAACATGTCATATAGACCTTTTTGGAATACTCTGATTTTATGGATTGTTCAAATAAATTAATTTTTTTAGAGTATTTTTCCCAAGAATTTGCATGTTTTTCTGTTATTCTTATGCACGAGTGTTTAATAATAGTATATGCGGAGTAAATTGCTAAATTAAGTAACTATTCTTGACAGCATGTTAGAGGCTAATGCCTCCTTGACTTCCATCGCGATCCGGCGGCCAATACCAAATGTGTAACCATGAGAATATTTGGTATACGGAGATGTAGTTGCCATAATTGGATTTCCAGGAACTCTGAGAGAAACATCATATACGACTATATCTAGTTCTGGTGTTACAATACTCTGTAAGGAGAATGGTCCGATAATTCCTGGGGGATATTCCTTTTTCACAGCTGCTGTAAATTTGTCGCCCAGCTCAAAGACCTTTTCTAGCATAGATTCCCTAATGCTTGCAGGAGTATGGCCTATTTCAATATGTTTTACTTCTGTATCAAATTCCAGTTGTTGTTTTGCAGGTATAGCATTAAGATCATTAAGATTTGTCTGAAGTCTTCTCTCAATGCCCAAGAATTCGGTTTCGGGAGTCAGTGGGGAGGAGAAAAAATTAAAATTAAAATAGGTTCCGAGGACAAACTCTTCTATTACAGAATTTTTGAGATCTTCGCTAGTGATAATTTTATCTCTTATTTTCTTTTGAGATTTTTCCAGATAGTCTTGCATTGAACTAACTATGAAAAAGGCCCTTTCCAGCTTTCTTGTGTATTCTTGAATTTTTACAATGGCGAGTTTGTCAATTTCAGTGTAATTTTCATAAATCTTCGGGTGAGCTATTTGAGCTTGTTCCAATAACAAGTACTGGTTCTTATCATAACTTCTTTCTTCTGCCCGAAATAATAGCCTATTTCCAAGTATTGGCAACAATAAATCGTTTTCAATTGAGTCATAACCAAGGTATGCTGTGAACGCCCTATGTGGTACTATAATGCTGTTCATTTCCCTGAGTTTATCTTGATTTTCTTTGAAAATCAAGTCCGAAAATTTATCTACCAAAATTATTTCGTCCGCTAACCTCTTGAATCTCATGTATGGTAATTCCCTTCCTTTCTGACAAATGCAAACCGTTCTCAATCCTTCGTCTTTCGCACCATCCATTATTTCCAGAGCGGAATGACTACCGATCACTGCTATGTGTATGTTATTTAGATCATACTTCTTTACAACGTCAGATATCGAATCAGGATGAATCATGTTTATGCAAGCAGAAGATTATGTTATAAATAAAATTTTCCAACAAAAGTCAACTAATATTTACTCACTTATTATTGAATGGCGTAAGGGGAGGATTAACTTTTTTCCTTATTAACAGCGCCTTCAATTGCCTTTCTAAGATCATCATCATTCTTATTTGTATAGTCTATCCCTAACGATTCTGCGATCTCCTCGAGTTTTTCGCGTCCGACCTTATCTTTACCCCGAATTTGATCCAGTTCTTTTTTAGCTTCAATTCTTGCCTTTTCATATTCCGCTGTTGCCTTTCCAAAAGACCTTGCTAATTCTGGAATTTTCTTGACACCAAAAAACAAGACTACGATAATAACTATGATTATTAGAAATTCATATCCAGTTGGCATTTGCAAAATAGCATTATGGATACCATACATAAGTACAAGGTAGATATGGTTGAGATTTAAATGTTGATGGTATTTTACAATCACTCATACAGTAATTAAACTGATCATTTCCACTGAATCCCCAAAATACCTAAACTGCAGTGGGCATTTCAAGGATAATAATTACCATAACTCCACCGAATCTGTTTGCAAGTATTATTATTACATTATTTTTAGGGTGTCGAATGGGACGCGCGGGTTATTACTTGGTATCTTGACTAATGAATACGATAAAAAACAATAAAGTGGAGCATTAGTATTATTGTAATTTATGATGAAGAAATCCAAATTGATACTTGTTATAAAAGATTTTAATAGAATTTACGATCATTGACATTTGTTAGTAGAATAAATAAAATGATTCAACTTTTATGGATATAACCGACTGCTTTACATAATGATTCTTGGCACTTAAAGAAATATTACTCCCTCAAGAGAACATAATGTTCAGAAGTAAGACAAAGCTCAAATGTACAGAAAAGAAATACCACATCATCATCACAAATCTAAGAATACTACTATATTCAGAAAGAGGACGTTTTTTTAAATCTCCAGATGTAATAAGTGAAAGACTTGAGAGCATTTATGGTATAGAATACAATGAAGAAGGGATATTCTTCAAAACTTCTAAAATTCGAATACAGGGAGGCATAAGATTTGAAATAAGTGGTCATCTCTCTGATGTAAAGCCAGTTTTTAATTTCATTCAATCAATAGTAAATAAAGCTGAAAATCCACTTATTAGAAGATTGGATGAATCTTAAACTCATATATTCCCCTCTCCCTCATCCACAGGTAATTCAATACTAATTAACTTTCCTTCATGGAAGTTACTGTTGTGGTATTCCAAAAAGGCACCTATAATTGAAAAAAAATATTCAAAATCAATAATTCATCATTTCAAGGTAGGATCACATTTAGGGTTAACACTAAACCCATATCAAGGATGCCAACACAGGTGCGGATATTGCTACGCAACGTACAAATGGTCGCCAAATTTTTATGACAAGATTTATGGTAAAATAAATGCTGGTGAAATTCTAGAATCTGAATTGAACAAATGGAAAAATACTTCAATGTTACCTGTCATGATATCATCAGCAACAGACGCCTATCAATCTGCAGAGGCAAAGTTTTGTATTACAAGAAAATGTATCCAAGTATTGCAACAGTATCATATTCCATTTTACGTTTTCACCAAATCATCATTGATCGAACGAGATCTCGATCTGTTTAGTAAATACTCTGATGATTGTTTCATAGTTTGGTCTATAACAACTGTAGATGAAAAATTAAGACGTATCATAGAACCAGGAACACCTCCAGCCTCAAGAATTTTTGAGACAATAAATAAGTTTGTTGAATCTGGGATCAAGTGTTGTGTCAATATTGATCCCATAATTCCATTCATTACTGATGACGAGCAACAAATTAGGAATATCGTTGATAAATGTCAGCAATCAGGCTTAGGAAATATATCCGGATCAGTCCTTCGCCTTAGATACGATATTTGGTCTCGAATCAGAGAAGTTTTAGAACTAACCGATTTATCGTGTGCGATTAAAGAATACGAACAAATTTATGGTTTTCAGGAACCCATTCTACATGAGTATAGTCTAACTGCAGATGAACGTTATACTGACAAAGTGATGAGTAATCTCAAATATCAGATATTGAATCGGAATATTGAATTTGGTTTTGAAAAACTGATTGCACAAATCTCTAGAATGAAACAGGAATGTCCCGTGTCTTTACAGCAGTGCAGAATAAGCGAGTTTCTTTAACTAGTTTCCAGCTATAAATCCATAATGTAAGAGATACGTGATTTGTGATGCTGACATAATCTGGATGATAAAAAAATTTGTAGTTAGCCGACTCGTTTCATCTTAGAGCCGCATCGCGGACATGCTGCTTCTCTATGCTTTGTGCCACAACTCATACAGTAGTAATTTACCGAGTTACCCGAAAAAGGAGACGACAGAGAGCCAAACATCCCCACTCCTGAGCCCATCTTGTTCATCTTTCTAAATCTCCAGTAATTCCACGAAAGAAATATTCCTATGATAACAATCCAAGAATATGGAAATGGAATAAACATCGCTACTGTTATACTTATGCCTATCGAAATAACAATCCACATTATGCTTTGGGTAAGAAAATCTCTATTTTCCATGCTTCAATATAATAATTGATGAAACAAGATTATTAAGGTTAACTATTTAGAAGCTCATTTTTATCCACGCATTGCACCCTAACATAATTTTTTTTGATTTTATGAAATACTAAAATTTTAGACATTCTAATAATCGACTCCTTCTTATAATTTTTTAGGGATTTAACACCTTTCTGATTAGATATTTCTCGAATCTCTCTGGCGAAAATACACTTTTGCTTTTTGCGATTAGATTGATTTGTATGTTATAACAATGTGAGACAGGACAGACAACTTAATATGGAATGCGTTGTATATTGAGAGTGCAAAATTATCTAACAACCAGTCTAAATACGTTCGTAAGCCTGCGCCATGTGTAAAACTTTCTCCAAATCAATATTCCCGCGTAAGCAGAGGCAAATGATACTGGCATCAAAATTGGTATAATGAATTTCCAAAAAAGCTGTTCAAAAATCGCTACGCTTTCAAACGTAATTAGATCAATTCCAAAGAAGGCTTTGAACATATTCACTGACCATGGGAAATACAAAGTGATGAAGGAAAAAGAAATGGCAATTGACAAGACTATACGTAAGAAGTCTTTAGATGGACGAACGGAGAGTACTTTGTTATTATTTTTGGTATAAGTTGCAATGATGTCCAATAACAAAGGAACTAGTATGTTTAGAAGATAAAGAGGGAATAGACCTATAAAGTAAACATTGGAAATAATTGTAGATGATGACTGTAACGTCATTAGGGTTGCGGCTACAGCAGTCATTCGAAAAGGAAAGGAAATGCCCTGTACCGAATAGAAAATAATGGCCGTAAATACAGCAGGCAAGGTTGATCCCAAGACCAACGCTGCCGTAGGAGACGGATTAAAATCAAAGTATTGACCTTCAGAAAAGGGAAGTGTGAACATAAAAACAAAATTGACCAAGACCATCCAAAGAATTCCAAATGCGATTAATTCAGAAGCTACCTTGGACTTATTTTTAGAATCAGACAAATGTGTACCTGTAAGTGCACCAATTATCGAAAGCAACATTCCACTTATCAACATTAAGTGTGGCGGACTAAGGAGGCCGTCAAATCCAAAATTTGAGTGCCACCAATTATCAAATTGACCTGAGAATACTTCAACCAGAGATCCCAAGATAATTAGCTTTAATGGAATAGGAATTCTGTGGTGGATCGAAAAAATTGATCCAGTTTGGCGTTTACCATGTTTAATTGAAAATATTATCCCTACAAGAGTGGATACTAAAGATAAACCAACACCAGAGTACAATAAGGTATGTGGTGGAGTAAAGAAAGATTCCACATTTACGACGCCATGCCAAATAATATCCCAATTTGCAGCGCCTACTTGCAGGGCCACGCCTATGGAGACGAGAAAATAAATCCAAAGCAAACTGTGCGATGATAACTCTTGCTTCGTATAGTTCAAAATACAGTGTAACCCTAGCCTTTGCACAAATTTATTCTTATCAGAGCATAATTATTTTATCTTATTTTATATCATTCCATAATCTTATACTACTTGTTAGTCGAATAGTACGGAGATATTTGGAATGAATTTTTTTGAAATGGAAAGAGTACTTGAAGAGATAGTACGTACATTCGCGGCTCCCAGTGCAACAACCTGGTTTAAAGTAACGGGTGACAAGAGACCAACAATTGATGAATACAGAATGAAAGTATCAGAATTTATGAACATATTTGAGTCTGCTCTGTCATCTGGATTTCAAAGCGACCCAAATTCCAGTGATATCTTAAATTTTATAAAAAAAGGTGTACGAGACCATACGATTCTTGTTTTATCCGGCAAAAATAAGGAAGTGGAAAAAAGATACAAGTATTACGTAGAGTATGAATAAATTAATCTGGGGAACCTCCATTCTTCGCCAATCAAAGTTATTAGCTTCTACTAGAAGGCGAATGAACCTATCTAAGAATCAGGGACAAACTAGATGAAATTATTATAATAAGACGTTATTATTTTATCGATTGGGATGAACAAGAAACGTTCGGATAAGAGAAAAATTACTGGTAAAGAACTGTCTTCAGAAGACGAATTTGTTATAAAGTTTGAAACTTTGATAGAGATTTTGGACAATAAGGGGATTCTAAGCAAAAAAGAATTTGAAAGAACATTAACAATGCGACTGCATGAAATTTCGAAAGCAAGAGCATTTGAAGATCTGGATGAAGAAATTTAAGAACACTAACTCTATTGCAGCTCAATACGACTTGTCTTAAATCTATTTTATTAAGCTGATTTAAAGTGTCCTTTCGTATTGAAAAAGTTTAAACGTTAAAAATAAACGGTCGCAATTTCTAACATTACACGGCCTTCATTCTCTTAAAAGAAAAGATCCCAATCAGAGTAATGAGTAGTGTAAACAGTAGCAGTATTTGCAGATCTAATTCAAAAGAATATGTTCCTAAATGTAAGATACTATTCCGGATGGCATCCACGGAATATGTCGCTGGATCTACAAGAGTTATGAAATTAAGCCATGCAGGTAGGTTATCTATTGGAAACAATGCACCGCTGAGGAAGAATAAAGGAAATACAACAAAGCTAACAATTAATTGAAATCCTTCTAGGCTCTCGATATAACTCCCGAAAGTTAGACCCAAGGATGTCAAACCAAATGAGAGTATTAATGCAATTGATATTATTTGAAGTAATGAAAGTACGTCATAATTAATTCCTAAAGGAACTCCAATTACCAATATGATAGCAACCTGAAGAAGCGAAGTCGTCATTCCGCCGAGAGTTTTTCCAACGAATACTGTGGTTCTACCTGATGGCGCTACCATTACACTTTTTAGAAAATCAAATTTCCTATCCCAGATTATGTATGAACCAAAAAAAACAGAAGTAAAGATGACTGACATGCAGATGATACCAGGGAAAATAAATTTTTGATAATCTGCTCCAATTTGGAGGTTTGTTGATCCCAGACCAGATCCGATAACAAATAGCCACAACAAAGGATTGAAAGTGGAGGCGACAAGTCTACTCCTTTCGCGTAGGAATACTTTGAATTCTCTAAGCCATAAAGCATATAGCTGTCCTAATATTATTTTTAGATCACGATTTCTTGTACTTAGCATATCTTTGCATAAACCCCCCTTCTGGACTATCTCCGGATAAAGAATCTCCAGAAAGTCTCAAGAACACGTCATTTAAAGTTGGTTTCTTATATTCAATCGTTCGAACTCCTTTCAGGTCTTTTATCAGGCGGTGCATGTTTGAATTTACCTCATCCATGTACACAATAGAGGTGTTTTCCTCAAGTTCAACTTTATGAACAAAATCAAAACGTGTAAAAGTTTCGGTGGGTGGAATCTCACCTACAAATTCTATTTTTACAATATCCCCGCCCATTTCCTGTTTCAAATTAGACGGTGAGTTCAAGGCTATTATTTTTCCATTACTAATAAAACCAATTCTATCACATAGCAAATCTGCCTCCTCCATGTAATGCGTAGTCAAAATGATTGTTACTTTTTCTTCTATTACTATTTCTTTGATATATGCCCACATACTTTCTCTACTTTGTGGGTCTAATCCAAGTGTGGGCTCATCTAAAAAAAGGACTTTTGGGTGATGCAAGAGTCCTCGTGCTATTTCTAATCTTCTCCTCATGCCTCCAGAATATTTCTTTACCTGGTCGTTTTTTCTGCCTTCCAACCCCACTAGTTTTAACACCTCTGAAATTCTTTTCTCCCTAATCCCACGCGGTATTCCGTAGAGTAGCGCGTGAATTTTAAGATTTTCATATCCTGTAAGTATATCATCACTACTTGGGGCTTGAAAGACAACTCCTATACTTCCCCGCACTTTAGTGGCATCATGCAGCACATCATATCCATTGACAACGGCCCCTCCTGTGGTTGGTTTCAGCAACGTCGCTAATATGTGTATGAGTGTAGTCTTACCTGCACCATTGGGACCCAATAGTCCAAATATTTCATTTTCATTGACCTCAAAACTTAATCCATTTAACGCATAAAAATCTCCATACTTCTTGACAAGATTTTTAACGATTATCAATTTATTTAATCCTCTTTCTGATCCTCGAGAATAACTATTGTAGTATTACCCATAGTTTGATAAACCATGTCCATATAATAACTGTAAGATTTCAATCATAAAGTAGTGTAGGAGTCAGATTTTCAAGAAATATGATTACTCTTTCCAGCCTGTATCTTCAATGTTTTCAGTGTTTGTTCTGAATAAGTCGCTTTTTAGCATTCTCTATACTCCTTAAACATGGATGCTATCAATCGTATATGCACTTTCCTCAAATTCAGAACGATATTTGTCCAAAAAGCCTTACAGTAATCATAAATGTTCTAATTATCCTGTATCTTAAATTGAATTATGCCAGGAGTATTCTGATGTTGTTGGGCATAATGTAATTGACAATAATGCTTTCCAACATACTTCATCCAAACTTACATGTAATAATTAATTATGATATGTTTCTAACATCAGGGATACAAAGTGAATTCGAAAAAAACTAATGGAATACAATGCTGCATTTTAATGCTCCTCGATTTCATCATAGCATAAGAGATTCATATAGTTATTTAATATTACGATCTATTGAATTCAAATAATATTTCTTCTAAGCGTATTTGTCGTTGCTTTAATATTGGTATACACATGTTACTATATTCAATATAATCTGTACAATTTATTATAAGAGTTAAAACACAGTATGAGATAAAAATTGCGAATATTCGCTTGATTATTGATAATTAGTATTTCTATCTTCATTAGGGATAAATGATCTCATGTCAAATGTTCTTTTGCGAAAGATCCTTTATTTTCCACCTTTTCAATAGAACCTGTAAATACGAGAAGAATGTTCAATAGTTAATTTTAATACTGGGAATATGGTGATAATTACTGTGTTTTTTAAAAGAAAAAAAGAACTAGCTGAAGTAAAAAGAAAAGTCGTTTTGACAAAACACATTACAGATAGTATCATAACTTATGCAAAGTCATGGCATCCCAACGAGGGGATATTGATTTTGCAGGGCAAGAAAGATAAACATGTTATCAATGTAACAGGTTTGATTATTCCGCCCTTTTCAACCCATGGACCGTATTACTCGGGTTTTCCTGTCTATGAACTTCCATTCGATTTATCATATATTGGAACGATTCATTCACATCCTAGCGGATCTAACAAGCCATCCTTAGAAGACTTGAATCATTTTTTCGGTCTTGTTTCAATAATAATTTGCTTTCCGTATGAAGCGCAAAATATAGGGGCGTACGATCGTAATGGAAACAGGATGGATATTGAAACCGGATACTACTTTTGATATATTTAGCGACATGCCAAAACCGATTTGGAAATTGAACGAAGAATAGAAACTTTAGTTTGGAACTAAGAATCGATGATGCCTAGCTGATGAGATCTAGGGTATGGCGATAGATTCTAAGAATTTATCAATCCATCATAGAAATCTTTTCAAATTGGAACACAATACGTGTAACTTAGTTAAGGCACGTTCTTATATCGAAATGAATAAACTAATTGTTAATCTTTTAATACCATCAGCACTGGTGGGTCGTCCTATTGTCAACTCCACCAATACCCACCAGTGAACTAATTTTCCAATTTGTTGTGTAACCTGGACATTCCGACTATAACTAGGATTAGTATAAGTATCGCTTTAGGTACAGTCTTAATGCCTGTTGCATTCTCCTGTAATTTCTTAATGCCAATTATCAACCTAAACATATAATTAATTTAGTCCATACTAAGAAAGTGTAGAACATGTTGCTTGAACAATTAAGAGATAGGGCATTCTTTCAAAATACTATTGATGTGTGGATAGCCTACTGTGAAGAAACAGATATTGATTGGTATGATATCCAAGGATATCGACAATTCATAAATTATTTGAATTCAAATGGTCTTAAAATGCAAAAATTCCCATTATGTGTTAAAGAGTCGGCAGGTCTTTATGAGAGGGGAAAAGACAAGACCAAGTTTCTGGACGAATTGTCCCACTATTCTGATGATGACTCCTCTGCCTATACCCTAAAACTGAGCGGCGAAGCCATAAATAAGATCCGTAGTTTCAAGAATTCATAGATGCAAGCATTGAGTATGCCTACAAACTAGACAATATCCCAATCCGTCAAACTTCAATTTACGTTACTGCAAATAATGACACAATTGAGAGTATTTCACCTACACAATTTCTGAAATTAAAGTATCATATATCTATTTTATCATGTATGCTTTGAAAAAGATGTTCATCCCTCAACATTAGCATTATTTTTCTAGAATCTATCTTCTTACTTTTCAACTTTAAAGTTTGTCTCCATGTTTGAGGAGATGTAACCAGGTGCGCTTCCATTAACTTTCACTACAAAGATTCCTACTTTTGCATTTTCGGGGATATCCAAAGTCAAGTTCGCTGTGTCATTTTTCATTGCAAAGTTCTTTATGATCTTTTTTGATGGATCTAAAATTTGTCCATCTATTGTCGCATTTCTTATCTTATCATCCGAGTCGGCGTCAAAAAGATCTATCCTTATCTGTTGTTCCTCTCCTTTGGCAACATGATTTTTATCAATCAAAGTTTGAATAACAATCTTTCTTTGTTCATGATCATTGTTATTACTAATATTTTGTCCAAGATCCGCAATCTGATTGGTTCTGTTTTGCTCGTTTATCATGTTGCCTCTATCTCTAACAATAATATCTACATCATCTGTAGAAATTTTTCCCGTACTATCAGTGATAGTAAGTTCAAATGTAAACGTAGTGTCGGTCGAAACAGTAGGAGCGATAAATGACCATATCATGGTATTTGCACTGCCTATCGTAATATTGGGATTGGGAATTTGTTTCCACAAGTAAGACAAGATAACACTGCTATTACTCAGACTCAAACTACCATTAAGTGTGACAGGTGAATCCTCATATACTGTTTGATCTTTTCCTGCGTCTGCAGATAATCCGGTATCGTTGGATGATGACAAAAGTCCAAGAGAGTTTTGATTTGATTCTATTTCAAGGATCGAGGGTGGTACGCCGCCGTTCATTAAAGTATCATGGGTATTAAATGTTCTATTGTTGTCCGCTCTGTCAACTCCTCTGAACTCATCTGAATTGGTAACTTGAAACTTGGAAATATTTTCATTAATTGTTGGAATAGCAAAGTCGAAATTATTACTTGAGAATACATCGCTCTTCTTTTCTTGTTTATCTAATTTCATGTTCGGATCTGCGTCTGGTAAACCTGTGCCTATGGCAGGAGAAAATGTTTTAGACTTTGTAACGCCATGAACATTTATTGAAGATTGAGACGTCATGTTTTCATCACTTGCATTTAGACAGGATAGCATCGCCGTGAGTTTGTTCGGACCTTCAGTTATTTCATGAAATGAAGAATCATAATTGAACTTCCACATGGAATAATTATCTCCGTTTATCGCCTTCACCGAATTTGGAGTGGATGATTTATCATTCCATAAAGCGTAAACATTACAGTGTTGACTAGGATTATATGATGCTGTCCCCGTCATGGTCAGATTACCAGCCTGAACGTGACTGTTGTTAGCAGGATATACAATTGTAATTTCATAATTTTCTGATTTAGCATGAGAGTGTTCCATGAAAATAATGGTCAAAATGGATAATAGGCCCAATAGAAGTTTAACATATTTTGTCTGAGGCAATTGATCATCTAATATGTCTAAAAAATTCTATAAAAGGTTCGGCTTTAATTCTAGTTAACTCATGCGTAAATATGATTTAATCAACAACATTAGTTCTAAAAATGCAGTTCTGAGCATAAAGAGCATGCAAGTGTTGGATAAACAAAGCGAACATACTTTAATTTCATAAACTAACTAAATTCCTTGGAGACAGAAATATAAAGATCCCAGATTTATAATGGTTCTATGAGTGTTATCTTTAAAGCCATTTCAATCTCAGCAATACTAATTGTCTTTGCTATAACTTGCGTTCCGTTCGTCGTCCATGCATCCAATTCTGTCATGGTAGACGTGGGCGGAAATGGTAGTTCATGGTCTTCTTTTACCCCTCAAAGTGTTGAAATCAAAGCAGGGGATAGCGTAACATGGCGTAATCCAATGACCGTTTCCGAACCACATACTGTTACTTTTCTAAAAGATCAAAGTTTCTATCCACCGCCTGCTGTGCCTATACCGATTACATTTAATTCTTCGGACCTAAAAGCAGACCCCGATGCGAACATTGATCCTCTTATAATAAATCAGAATGGAACAATGTCTGTAATTGTTGATAATGCTCGACACTATAATCCAGTTTCAATAGATTCTTCTGGCAAAAATGCAACATATCTTCCTCTTAATGCAAATTATACATTAACTGGGACTGAGAAATTTGTAAGTTCTGGATGGATGTGGCCTGATGGATTAGCACCATTAGGAGCGCCACCGATAAAGGCTTTCTCGGTTACCTTTGAAAATTCAGGAAAATATGATTACTTGTGTGTCGTACATCCCTGGATGACTGGAACTGTAATCGTTAATTGAGAAAATAATCCCACCAGCGAACGTATGTAGTCACAGTACGTTCGTGACAATCTTGCCAACAAAGAAAAAAAATAGTTAAACCGGCGGGATGAAGCGTAGTGATAAGAGAATCCCCACCGACTGTTTGTCTTAAAATGTTTTCGGAAGTAATCAAACTAACTAATATAAGATATAATAAGTTGGCTTGCCTAAGTTTACTTACCAAAATTTGACACTCGTAATAGAAATTTTAAATAAATTTTCCACTGAATTAATCTATCTTCTATCCGACTATCCAGATGATTTGGTTGGTGCTTTTGTTGACTGAAGGCACCAATCAATTATGTTCTTGATTTTATTAAAACATGTTTATACGAGATTTAATTCTAGTTAAGTATTAATTAAAATCAGTAGACAAGAGTTTTTCCTAAAATGGATACTGAATAAATCTCAAGGAACTTTGATTTTGGATTCAAGATATTTTTCTCATCAAATTTGAATCTTGATACTCGGTCCATGTTTAATAGTTGTACTAAATCAGGTCGCATTTCTTTAGATAAAGATTATTTCAAGAATAATATCAAGAAGTGGGCAATCACATCTTATGTTTGAATTTCCTAATTAGCAAAATAATGGGATCGAATTTTTTGCCACTTTGCTATCAACGCCTCAGGTCTAATATGCAGTGCTTCATTATTTATTCGTGATTTGGCCAATACAACATATTCACTCATTAAATCAATTCCGATATATCGTCTAGAAAAATTGTGTGCTACTTTCGTGGTTTGCCCGCTACCATTAAAAGGATCAAGTATGATATCGCCCTCGTAAGAGTAGAGCTTCATAAGGCGGTATGGAATCTCTTCCGGAAATGGACATGGGTGATTAATGTGTCCAGGTGGAACAGGCGCAATATGCCAAACTGAATTTGCGATCTCTTTCGTAAACTCTTCATGTTTAGCAGGAAGAATATCACGTCTGTTTGTTCTCCCGCTAGTTACGTCTCCTTTTCTCAAGACAAGTATGAATTCATGCATAATGTTGGCTCTAAAATATTTTGGATATGGATTAATTACAAAAGATCCATATCTATTGGTACCGCCAGTAACTTTGTGCCATATGATCTCCTCATGGAGGTTCCAATTTCCAAAAGGTTGAACCAACTTTGATAATAACATATGAGGAAGTGGGATAATGGTACCGTTTACAACTTCATTTCCAATTACTATACAACAGTAACCTCCATCCTTAGTGACTCTGTAAACGCTATCGTTAAAGATATCAACCATCTCTTCGAGATATTCACTTGTTTCTTTTCTCGTTTTTCCCCGATAATATCCATTTTTCTCAACATGCGCTTCATAATCTATTGCATTTCTATAAGGAGGAGAAGTTATTGTAAGCTGAATGAAATTTGCAGTCAATCCTGAAAGAATTTTTCTGCAATTACCTTGGGTTATGGAATTTTGAAATTCAAGTAACATGGAATTGTTTTTTCTTTAAGTATCAATCCATATCCCGCATACTTAAAAAAAATAAACTGGATGATAAATAAAATTAATTAAATCCCATACTAAAAAGATGAACTTGAAGGTTGACATGAGACGTATTAGTGAATTCATTAACAAACAAAAAATTTCACAGGAATTCAAAGTACAATTGCGAGAATGACCTCCAATCCTTCAGGAATATTGAGAAAAGATGTGAGAAGGTGGTTTGAAAAAAATCAAGAGTCAATTTCAGACCATATTCCGTTGCAAAAGAGACGATTTTGAAATCAAAGTTAGAAACGTAATAATCTGTCAACTTTACTTTTCTAGTATGAATTCATCGACCGGCATACCAAAGTGTCTTCCTGATGAAGATTTGGTATAGGCCAAGATTTCATCACCGACTTTCAAATCAGTGACAGAAATCAGCCTATTGTCTTTTGCAATTAGCCTTATTGTTTCAGCATTCTGTAAGATTACCGTGCCCCAAGAATCTCCTATTCGAGCTTTTACCAATTTCATTGGTCTAGATTCAATCTTAGATCGTCCTACGGTAGACTTTCTACTAGTACCATCTTTGCTCACAACGAGGATCTCCACTCCCGCCTCCAACTCGGACAAGTATTTTGTAGTTCCATCTGACATTGCAGTATAGCAATGAACGGCACCTGCATTAACCCTAAATGGTCGAGGTGAGGTGAATGAGGAGCCTACTGATTCATTGTGCACCAAGAACAAGAAATTTGATTTACTACCGATGAGCATTCCCTCGCCCATGGTCATCATCGATACCGTATCAACGCACACCCTCTCGCCCATGCCAACATCTTTTAATTCTAAAATCTTCGCGTATTCCAAATCGAATGCAGGGTTATCAAGCAACTCATGTGAGCTCTCAACTTGAGTAACATCGTCTGTTTCCAATATAACTCCATCAACTCCAAGTTCCAGAACAGAGAACATTGTTCTAATTTCTTCTGAATTTTTAGTTGTTGTGTAAATTTTAGTTCCAGTTTTCTGAAGTTTAGCTATAAGATTCTCTAGCGGAATTATCTTCCAGTCAGTAACTTCAACAATAACGAAATCTGCGCCATACTTAGAAGCAAGAACAACATCCTCCAGATCCTCATTGTTTGCAATTTTTTTTGTGTAACCTACACTTTTGTCCAAGATTTCCTTATTTTTCTTTAACAAATCCAAACTATTGCAGACAACAAGATCTGCACTATCAGAGTGGAATATCGTTTTGAATTTCTTGTCTGTTATAACTGTAGGATCCCCGTATACTAGCGATACATTCGATACCTTGGATAGAAAGTCATCAAGTTTTTCTCTTTTGACCAGCGGTTTTAAAATGAATTCCTTATTTTTTTGGCCTGACAATATTTCTCAATACCTCTTTTGGCTTTTCTTTATTAAAAATAATTCTTGATAACGCTGTCAGAATTTGAGGAGGGTTTTTGTGTTGGAATATGTTTCGTCCGAAGGTAACACCAATAGCTCCCGCATGCATGGCACCATCGCACATTTCCAAGATATCCTCGTCAGTAGTGGCTTTTGGTCCTCCTGCAATAACTATTGGAACTGGGCATGTTCTTACAACCTGTTTAAAGGAATCCCTATCACCGGTATAAACGGTCTTAACAATATCAGCTCCGGCTTCCGCACCAATCCGAGCTACGTGTGAAATTATGTCAACATTATAGGAATCTTTAATATTTTCACCCCTAGGGTACATCATTGCAACTAAGGGAACATTCCATTCATTACATTTGTCAGAAATTGTACCTAACTTTTGAAGCATTTCAGGTTCTTCTTTGGCACCTATGTTTATGTGAACTGAAATTCCATCGGCGCCAAGTCTTATTGCATCTTCGACGCTCCCCATTTGTACTTTTTTGTTTGGAGAAATGCCGAGTGAAGTACTAGCAGATAAGTGTGCAATTAGTCCCACTGTTGGTGGTCGTGGCAGAGCCTTGATAATTCCTTTGTTTATAATAATACTTGTAACTCCTGATTTTTCACATTTGTAAATCAAATCATAAACGTTTTCCAATCCAGGTATTGGACCATTTGTTATTCCGTGATCCATAGGGATACAAAGCATTTTACCATCATGTAGAATTCTTGAAAGTCGTATCTGCCTGCCAATAGCCATTAATATGTAATTAATTTTGATATCTGACTTAAAAGTGATATGTTTCTTTTTATCTCTTATAGCAAAAACTATCAGAAATAATTAGATTACAACTAGGTTGGTTCACATTACATAATTCAAAAATGACTCATCGGAAAACATGTTACTTGAGAGCTTCGTTTCCTCTTTTTTGGGTTCCAATATCTATTGCCTCAGCAACTGACGATACGAAAATTTTTCCATCCCCTGGAGAGCCAGTGCTCACAGTATCTAAAATTGCCTGTACTACTTTATCAACTTCCGAATCATCCACCACCGTAGACAAATTTGCTCTAGCAGAAAATTCTGAAATATATTTTCCCGTACCGCGCCCAGATTGGACCATAGGTTTTTCACCTTTGCCTCTGCCCTTTCCATCCGTAATTGTAAATCCACCAACTCCTATTTCTTTAAGCTTTTCGTTTAATTCTGGAATCTTTTCACTATGAACTATCGCGTCAATCCGCTTCATATTTTCACTTAAATATATAAAGAATATAAGGTTTTCAAATATCTTTAATTAAATTACGAATATAACATAAGACAGTAATTCTTTGATATTATCACAAGTGGTACTTTTTAAATTACTATACCCGAAAATTAACTGGCCCAAAGACGATCTCATACTACCCAAATGGCGATTTTCTAAAGTTCAAAGAATTTCAGACGAGATCGATTGTTATAATTGGAGTTTTGTTGTAACTGTGTTGCAAACTCATGATCCTGATACTGTTTCGGATAACGATAAAATGAATAAGACACAAAACCTAACTTAACGAATTAATTGAGTTATTTGAAAAGGTCCATATCTAGAATATTTTTCATTTTGTAAACAAATTGATCAAGACTATCTTGATTTACTATTTTAGTAAAACTATTATTGTCGAAACTCTGTACAATCGAAGAGTTATACATCGATTTTTGTAGCGATTGTTTGATTTCATCCACAGAATCTGAAGTACTTTGATTATGATCCGGAATTATTTTGTTGTTGTTCAAAACTGCGGTGGTAGTGTTACCATCTATTTTTGTTTGGAGAGGAGTATCTTGTACAGAACTCTGATTGTTTTTGTCTAGTGTAAGACTGGAAGGCAATTCGTTTTCAAGACTACTTGTTGATGAGTCATCACTCGCCTTGGCAGTATCACTACTCAACATGTCCACAGTATCTCCAATCATTCCATCAATCGATCCAGATAGGACGTCATTTACGGTCTCAGTAATAGAAGATGATGTATTTGGATTATCCACAGGTGGCGGTCCATTAATGGTAGTTAAGTTTGGCTGCAGACTGGGTGCGGTTAAGTTTGGCTGCAGACTGGGTGCGGTTAAGTTTGATGCTGTTAAGTTTGGCTGCAGACTGGGTGCGGTTAAGTTTGATGCTGTTAAGTTTGGCTGCAGACTGGGTGCGGTTAAGTTTGATGCTGTTATGTTAAGCTGCGCGTTTGACAGATCATAGTTAGCAAACAAGACAAAACCTATGAGAGTTAGGACAGAAACAAAAGATAACTTGAAATTTCTCGACACTCGAAAAGGTCAAGAAAATTCCTAATAAATCA
>DATIFZ010000041.1:0-32063 GCA_035454925.1 Nitrososphaeraceae archaeon | reverse complement strand
ATTGGAGGCTGAGATAGACTAGTGATAAAAGACCTGGTAAATCCAACTAATTTTAATATCTTGGTTGGAAAACTCGGAGACGTTCTTACAAGAGCGTTGGATCTTCCTTTAGGATATGCAATAAATTGGGGAAGAATCTGGTCACTTTGGCCAGTTCATTTGGAAACTGCTTGCTGCAGTGTAGAATTTGGAGCAGCTTCTGGTCCCAGATATGATGTTGAAAGATTTGGAATTATTGAAGCTTTTGGTTCATTAAGACAATGTGATTTGATTGTTGTTCAGGGTACTGTTACAAGAAAAATGGCTCCCAGATTAAGAATGGTTTATGATCAGATGCCAGATCCAAAATATGTCATTGCCATGGGTGCCTGTGCAATTACAGGAGGACTGTACATCGACTCTTATAACGTGCTTCCCGGTGTTGACGGTATTGTTCCTGTTGATGTATATGTTCCTGGTTGTCCCCCAAGACCTGAAACCCTAATTCAAGGTTGTATGTTGTTACAAGAAAAAATAAAAAGGTCGAAGATTAGATAATACGGTCGTAAATTTAAGATCACTTTAATGATTTTCATGATGACTTAATTTCCGTCAAATTATTTGGACAATTCAATGTGCTCCGAATTGGAAGTACATAACAATTGAAGAAGAAATTGAAAAGGTATCTAAAATAGACGCTATCAGGGATGGGGTTTTATCATAGTTCAGTTTAGTTGGTTTTTTCTGAATAATTTTTCCTTGCTTTGTAAGCTAAAAATAGAGTGACATCCAAGAACTTTCATGGACAAGAAATTCTACCAACTAGCTCCAGATATGACGATTTGTAGAATTGTAAATGGTATGTGGCAAGTTGCAGGTGGACATGGAGACATTAATCGCGAAAAGGCAATACAAGATATGTTAAGATACCATGAGCAAGGTTTCACGACATGGGACCTTGCCGATATTTATGGTCCTGCTGAGAATTTTATAGGTGAGTTCAGACGACATTTGCTGAAGTTAAAAGGTAAAGATGAACTCGACGAAGTCAAGGCCTTCACAAAATGGGTACCTCGGCCCAGCACCATAACTCGTTCGATGACTAACGCCAGCATAGAATCATCAATTCGCAGAATGGACGTAGACTACCTAGATTTACTTCAATTACATTGGTGGGATTATAATAATCCGTATTATATGGATGCTCTAAAATATTTATCTGAACTTAAGGACTCAGGGCGTATCAAACATGTGGGTTTAACAAATTTTGATACTGAACACCTCCAAATAATTTCAGACTCTGGCGTGCATATTGCATCAAATCAAGTTCAATATTCAATAATAGATAGAAGACCCGAAGTTCAGATGATACCTTTTTGTAGTAAAAATAATATTAATTTACTCACTTATGGAACCATTTGTGGGGGTCTTTTGTCTGAAAGATACCTGGGAAAGGCAGAGCCATCTGGTATCGAATTGGGCACATTAAGCTTACAAAAATACAAGAAGATGATTGATGTCTGGGGTGGTTGGGATTTGTTCCAGAGGCTTTTAGTGGTACTGGACATGATAGCAAAAAAACATAGTGTAAGTATACCAAATGTAGCCACAAACTATATTCTTAGCAAACCAACAGTAGCAGGAGTGATTATTGGCGTTAGGCTTGGAATAGTTGATCACATAAATGATAATGTTAACGTTTTCAATTTTGACCTGGATGATGCTGATTGCGATTCAATAGACGATATTTGCAAAAAATCAAATAATTTGTTTGAGAATATAGGCGATTGCGGTGACGAATACAGATGATCCGCTTTTTACGAAAAGTGGCCAAATGACCAATGAAATAATCTATTCTCTTTTTAGCGCTACGATTGGTAATAGTTTTGAAGCCTTTAAGGCAGGATACAGACCAGCTAGAAGACTTAGCGAAGCCGAAGTTAGCCACACCCTAGTCATATCTGCGGCCAGAAATATGGGAGCTATTTGTGATTGACTTTCACCTCCATTGTTACCAACGAGTCCAGCACTCAATATGTAGGCTCCAGCTATTCCACCCAATATACCGAGACTAGCTCCAAAGATACCAATCATCAGGGCCTCCGTTAGAAATAGGGCAAGAATGTGTTTACTCTTTGCGCCTATGGCTTTCATAGTACCAATCTCTCGTGTCCTTTCTATGACTGAGGTATATAGGGTTGTGATAATTCCAACTGCACCTACTACCAAAGACACTATTGCGATGCTCAAAAGAAAGGCACTAATTCCACCTGTAAACTGTTGCACTGTTTTGATGAT
This sequence comes from Nitrososphaeraceae archaeon, assembly GCA_035454925.1. Lineage (GTDB taxonomy): Archaea > Thermoproteota > Nitrososphaeria > Nitrososphaerales > Nitrososphaeraceae > TA-21. Next base: position 29,786 of record DATIFZ010000041.1, on the reverse strand, counting down.
AGCCTTAACAGTGGTTATTCCAATATCGTTACCATAGAGCTTTCTAATTTCCTGTTCAATCGTATCTACAAAAATCCCGGATCGAGCGACTACGATTAAAGAATCAAATTTTCCAGATTTATGGAACAATGCATTTCCTACTTCAGTATCTATTACTGCGGAATTATCTATATTCGGGTTTCCTGTCTGTTTGATTATTCCTCTTACGACGAAACTCTTTGAATCTGATTCCCTTTTTCCTGTAGTGGGATCTACAAAAGTGTACGTGGCCTTGACAGTTTGAAATAACCTAAGAAATGGAGCGTCTTCTCCAGGAGGATTGGCCAAATCATTAGAAACAATAAGGGCAGAGGGATCATTTTGTCGTACAGTCGATCCTTCGACAAATTCCAGCGTAGGAGAAAGCACTGTTAATTTCTGCGGATCCATGGAGAACACTTGATATTCTTTTGAATCACCTTGAGATTCCAGGATGACTTGTGCTTGATACGATGGAATAACGTCATCTACAAATGGTAAAGACTTTAGTCTATTTTCCACAGCAGCATTTAGTGTAATTTTTGGCGTCGGTGGAGGGCCTACCGCTGGTCCTCCTCCACCTTGCTGTACTTGAGCAGGATTTATGAAAATGATATTTGCTGCAAGATTACTTAGCTGCTTGTTAAAAAATCCACCAAATCCTGCACTAATACCACCTACAGCTATCATTAAGCTACTTCCAACCATTACCATAATAATTGTTAAAATAGATTTCATCTTTCTCTCTTTCAGTGCATCAAAAGATAAAACAAAGATTTCCTTTATATTCATGGCTATTTTATCTCACTATTGTTTTTTAAAATTCTCATCGTGAGAAGCATCCCCACCACCTAGTAGTGTTTCAATGTCTTCATCGTTTTGACTATCATCTTTAGGAGAACTATTTGTTTCATTATCTTTCAGTTCCCTCTCTAGGCGTTTCGTCTGTATTTTTGATCTGAACCGCCTAAGCATAACGATACCAATTATTGCAGCTACAATGGCTACCATTACAAAAAATATCATAATGTAATTACCAAGAAAAGCTTGCCCTTGATTACTTGTTGTAACAGGAGGAATAAATTCTACGGTTCCATTAGTAATTACGGTGTAATCATTTCTAAGATCATCACTATATGTTACCTTTAATGATATTGGATAGGCTCCAGAAGCAGAGCTATTTTTTAAAGCCAGGGGAATACTAAATGGAAGAGGGGAATTTTCTTCGAGATCACCAAGATATTGTGGGAAGGAGGAAGCGGGAGCAAGGATATTCTTATTTTCAAAATCCTTCGACATCGGGGTTGATGACGTAGTGATTGTTTGATTTTCACCATTAATGTTCGATGATGGATTTAACATTTCTATAGTAGTGAATAATGCCAGTGTATTCCCTTTGTTTAGAATATTGCCCACCAGATTTGGATTTCCACCAATATAATTAACAGCAAGATCATTAATGTTTACTGTTATATCACCTATTACGTTTGCTCCGAGGTTTAAGGTATCAGATTTGACTTGATTGTTATATATGTATTGTATTGATACCTTAAAGGATACCGGACTGTTAATCAAGGATTTGGAGGCAAATACAGATGTCATGAATTTCTGAGTAGAGAATGGGTCTATTTTATTCAAATTCCACTTTGAATTCCCAAGAATCTTTATAGAGTTAGAATCTGTATTAAGAGAAATTACTACATCAGTAATGGGATTGTTATTAGAGTTAGTAATATTAAACCTCAGATCATCCACCCTTCCTGCTATCAACGATATGATACTTTTATTTGCATTTGCATTTGAAGGCAAATCGATACCATCACTGTTATTAATATTATTATGATTATTCTCAATTTCGTTTGGAATAATTCCATTTTTATTAAAGTTGAAAGCACCAACTTGAGTCAATGGGTAAGAAAAGGTTTGATTTCTATATACGTTGTTATCGTTATCCCTATTAGCTGAATCATCTTGACCACTTTGGATAGTTACATCTGATAAAGTGCCACTTCGAATTTTATCAGAATTAGTAACTGTGGGCGAAAGAGTTAATCCAGATTGTGGAGAAGAGGGTAAAATATGAACTCCCATTAGCCTTTCGATCTCCTTCTTGTTACCGTACGCATCGTTATAAGATATTTTTAGCTGTATATTCTCTAATATGCTACCTACAGAATCGCTAGCAAATATCACAGGATTTATCTTTACGCTTCCACCTGCCGGAATTGCACCCACATTAAAGGTTGAGGTTCCTGAGTTTATTAAAGGGATTACTGTAGATTGTTGTACTGTTGTTGAAGTATTGCCATTTCCAGATGATCTTGGAATGATATTATTATTGTCAATTTGATCCAGCTGATCTCTAGCCGTTACCTCTACAATTACTCCTGTAGTAGAAGCAGAACCTTCATTCTTAATTAATGTCTGCACAAAATTAGGTTCTCCTGGAGTCAGGCTTACAACACTTGTGAAAGGCAAATTCCCATCTTGGAAAGTGTTGTTGATTGATTGTGAGGACGTCGCTACCGAAAATGGTATTGCGTCCAAAATAACTTTACCACTTAGTTTAAATGGAATTTTGATCGTCCTGTCTCTTGTATCCTCTTCGTCTTGTTCTGCAACATTAAAATATCGTATTTTGAGAGAAGCTGCATATTCTTTTCCAACTAGAGTATCCTTTGATATTGTTACTGGAAAGTAGAGAGTGAAGGTTTGGCCAGCGTTGACTAGACCATTGAAAGTGGCCAATGCAGTGTCATTATCGACATTCTTTGGAGAAACATTGGCCGTAAATCCTGGTGGAAAATCTAACGATGCTCTTATACTTGTTACATCTGAAAAGCCTTTATTAATAAGAACTATAGCGAGCATCGAATCTCCTTCCCCAGGTCCAACTTCTTGTCTTGGGACTGGAGGTATATCTTGTGCACCTGATTCAACGGAAGAGGTCTCTGCAATAACCGATCCTTGAGCGGTTTGATCAGTGAAGAAGGAATCCACAAATGCAAATTTTGTGGGACCTTCATTTCCTTTATCATCATTATCATCATCATTATTGCTACTTGAACTCGCAGCAGGAGTAGTAACAGTATTTGTGATAACGATAGGGCTTGGTTGTTCCTGTTCTACTGGAGGTTCATCGCCTTTTGGAGGTTCATCGCCTTTTGGAGCATCCTTATTTGATGCTTCCGAAGACTTTTCATTATTGTCTCCTGATTTCTTATCACTATCAGAATTCTCTGATTGATCACTTTCACTAGTATCATGTTTTTCCTTGTTTTCTTGTCCTCTATCTGAATCTGCAAAGGTAAAAGAGATGATGGTAGAATTCTGAGAAAAAATAATACTGGTCAAAAATATAGACAAAAATAGTGCCATAGAGAAAATATTCAGAAAACAAGTGTTATCATTTCTATCGTGGAAGAACATATTCATTTCGCAAAATTTACTACTTGTTTTTCAATTCTTCCATCTTTGATATGTATCGATCTATCTGTGCTTGCTGCTAAATCAGTGTTATGTGTTACCATTATGATAGTTCTCTTGAATTTGTTTGACAATGACTTCAACAAACCAAAAACATCTTTTCCTGTCTTCGTATCCAAGTTTCCAGTGGGCTCATCCGCAAGGATTATCGCAGGATTATTCATAAGTGACCTAGCAATAGCCACTCTTTGTTGCTCTCCTCCACTCAAGTTAAATGGTCTGAATTGCAATTTGGATTTCAATCCTAGAAAGCTCAGTAACCGTATTGCTCTTAGCCTTCTATCCGTTTTGCTCATTCCTCCTATGATAGCTGGGAATTCTACGTTCTTCAGCACGGTTGTCCTATTAATTAAATTATAAGACTGAAAAATAAATCCTATCCACTTATTTCTCATTGTTGCGACTTGTGAATCATTCAACGAAAATATGTTAATTCCATTGATTAGTACTTGCCCACTAGTTGGTCTTTCTAAAGCCCCTAGCATGTTAAGCAATGTGCTTTTTCCACTTCCGGAGGGACCAACAATTGATACAAATTCCCCTTTTCTTACACTAAATGTAATGTTACTAACACCTATTACTCTACCAGCTTGAGAATCCCAATATTTGGATAGATTTCTTACTATTAGGGCAGAATTATGATGTTTATTAGTTGGGTTGTTTGTCAAAATATCCTTCCCTTCTGATGGCACAAACCAATAATGTTGAATTACTGAGCAATATTAAAGCAATTAGGCTCTAATGCTCCCTATTATGGAAGATTTGCAATACACAATGTCGTTTTTGTTTCTTTCAGACCAACGGAATAGACTCAAACTGAATTCAACAAACTCGCGACATTTTCAAATAGCATAATTTTGAACCTGATGGCCCACATCAGAAAGGGGATTATGATTATTCATAGGCACCATCATATTTTGTCGTAATTAATACCGCTATGTGTAATTTACTCCACGATATGGACAACAGACTTTTATAAACGGCTCTATTTGGTATCCACAACTCATGAAACAGCCCATCCTAGATAAAATTGATTTGAAGATTATCCAAGTCCTTGCCAAAGATTGTAGGGTATCTTACAGAAATATTGGTTCAGTTGTGGGTTTGAGTACAAAGAGTGTTAGAGCAAGAATTATCAAAATGGTATCTGGAGATGTGATCGAAAAATTCTTTGTGTACATAAATCCGGCGGTACTTGGTTATGGTACAGAATGTATTTTGAAGATGAGACATAATGAGGTAGCAGAGAATGTTATTAATCGCCTCAATCTATTGGGCGATTTATTCTTACATGTTACGCAGATTGGAGGAACATCGGTATTTTCTTTGGTAGTAAAAACAGGATCTGAAAATAAGATTCCGCTATTAATTGATTCACTGAAACCCAATGTGATACAGAGCATGTTTGTAAGCCGACCGCATGTACAGAAAGGACCCAAGGAATTAGATTTCAAGATAATTAAATGTTTGTTACCAAATCCACGTATGAATATTTCTGAAATTGCTAGGAAACTTTCAATTTCTGCAAAGACTGTGAGCAGACGATTAGATATGATGAAAGAAAATAATGTCGTGCAATTCTCTGTCCTAGTGAATCCTGCCTCCACAAGAGGGTATATACAATTTGTTATTGTGATATCTGTTAAGGAAACCCTGTATCAGTATGTTTTAGAGCGTATAAATCGCGAATTGTCAGGAAACCTGCTACTTCAAGCACCTGTGACTAGTCCAGATAACCTGATTGTATTGATAATGTTTAGTCAGGATATATTCACAGTGGATTCAATTCTCAGAAAGGTTGAATCATTTGATGGAGTCAATAGAGCCGAATTGGATATACTAACTGGGATAACACTTTCCCAAGACTGGATGATAAACGAAATTGAACAAAGATTGAAAAAGGTAGATCAGACATACTTGAAGAAACAGATAAAAATTAGCAGACAGAATTAACTAAAAAAATATTGAAGGGTTGCGATTTAGTCGGGACAGAGAGCCGAGCCTAAGCATTTTTTAGGAATACTAGAAATTCTTCCAACATTGTCACCGCCTTCTATCGGCTCGGAGATTTGTTTGTTTGATAATTCTGTGGTCGTATTTGTCTTGCTTCCAACACTTGTGATATTAATCATATCTTGACCGTTGCCTGTGGTGAACATGTTCTGGTTCACTAGATTTAGTTCGGCAAAAAGAATTATAGAAAGATTACCAACTGCTATGATAAAAATTAATAGAATGACTATTTTCATTTAGTCCTAACTCCCATTTAGAATCAACAATGTAATCGCCAAAGTTATTGTATTTGTTAATACCAACGTCGTGGTATTTAGTGCACTAGACTTTGATTTTGTAATTTCAATCAAGTTTAGAAGCGGTACTAAAAGAATAATACTCATTCTAAAGTCTCCTTACTAAACCCAACACGGCACATCAATTATTTATCGCGTTAAGATCACATTAAGATTAGTAGAACGGTTAATTTAGTTATATCAATCCTTTAGTATTTCTAATAAGAAAATTGTAGCTGATGCTTTGTATTTATTTGATTAATTTTGTTTTAACAGACTCCCTTTGCAATACAGCGTAGAATAGCTTCTATCAATTTGTCAAAGTTCTTACAAAAAGTTCTTTACGCCATATGGTGTAGAGTATAAACTAGACTGGGAAAGCTAGCAATCCACTAAGAATTTTTTTTACAAAACTTTTTTGTGTGGCGTACTGTTACCATTTACAGATTATGCAAGAGAGTAAGAAACGAACTTCGAATTTATCGCTCGACATTGAAATAAGACAATTTTCATCAATTAATATAAAGATCCATCAGGTAAGAATCACACCAGATTAATATTCACGCGTAATTTTCTCATATCCTAGCTCACTCTCTTTACTTTTATCCAATCGATTTTCGCCTTCTTAAGTAACAGTAAATTGCTTGTTCGAGTTCTCATCTTGGAATATTTGTGTCTGATTGAAAACAAGAGTGCAATTAAAACAAGAAATGTGGCAATCACAATTTGATAAGTTATTAGTTGCTCAGCCGTCCTCTCGGTTATTTATGTTTAGCAATTTATTTATATCGAATAAAATCCATCTAAATCTCCAATAAATATGGTCTTGAAAAGATTATTGCTTAACATGCCAATTAAAGAGGAAAATGAGAGAACCGTAACCCATTTGATTTTTTACCATTTATCTCACAGTTCATATAATTTAAGTCGGTACACTGGTCCTAAAACAAGGAGCTAGAATCAAGATATCCAAAATAACAAGATTATCAGAACTTTCTACTATCAGAAGTGAACAGGATGTTATTAAATCAAAAATAGTAAATAAAACCAGAACCTTATTCGTTACTTTACTAACTTTGCGATATAAATTAATAAAGATTAAAACCTGCCAGTCTTTCTGTGGGAAAACTTTACCTAACAGCAACAGCTAATCATAATCAAATATTGTTTTTTGCCGAATTAGGAAGGATCAAAGTTTATTCCCAAAGATATTTGAGGCAATATGTTGTTATTTTAAAGGCTCTGCCAATGAGGTATTTTAAAACATAACTACAAAACTCAGTGCAAGCGTGGCTATAATAGCAAATCTCACAAAATTGTTCGTGATTTAGTGACATGATTATTTCATTGATTATCAGATATAAAATCTGGTTCGATTGTATAGTAATGAAATGATAGTAAAGGTCTTCATCCATCGGGAGTCGTATTGTTAACAATTCGAATCCAAGTATTTTATTAAAGAGGATCCAGAACATGTAGATAATGATGTTAGGACACTTGCCATGGAACCGATGGTTTGTAAATCAAATTTGGCATGAGATTTGGAATTAAATCTTTAAAAAAATACGAAATGAGTCTAAATATAACTAGATTAAAATTGGTCACAATTTAAATACGAACAAAAATGATGAAACTGGAATATTTGATTGTGATTGGATTGGTTGGGATACTATTATATGGAATAAATCAGGGATTCTCTCAAAGCAATGATACCCAACTTACAACTTACGAGAACAAGGAATTAGGAATAAGTTTTCAGTATCCAAGCAACTGGTTGGAAATGAATGAGGATTTTAGGAAACAAATTCCAGAATTCATAAGACAAGCATTGAGTGGTCAGAATCTAACGCGCAATGAAAAGGTATATGGTGATGCAGTAGCTGTCACCTATTTTATGAATCCAGATAAGTACAACAATCCTGATGGTGTAATGTTATTTAGTTATAAATTCTCCACTTCAATTTCTATAGACGAATACAATCAGATCGCCCTTAAATTACTAAATGCATTAGGTTCTCATCCAACTATCATAGAAAATACAAATACAACAATTTCAAATAATGAAGCAAATAAAGTGGTAATCAAAAAAGATAACGGTGTATCAACCTATATAACATTCTTTAACGAAGGTGATATTATTAGCGTTCAGTTTGGTCCTGCTAACAATGAATTACAGTCCTCAGTTATAAATAAAATAATAGCCTCCATTAAGATAAGTAATTAAGATTTTTCTTTTATTCTGTTAGTGTAAATTGAACTTTTTGATTTTCATTGAATTTGAATTCAGTTTTAAATTAAGCCTGTAGCCGTTGAGAATCGCAAACAATGTGTATGTAGATAGTATTGTTGTTAATTTTTCCAACACTTTTCCATATTTTCTATGGATAGGGTTTTCAAATGCCTTATATTCACAGAACCTAAACAACATTTTTGGCATTTCTCAATCTATTTCTTGGTGTTGTTTTAGAGATGATTCATGAAGGTTCTTTATTCTATTCCAGTAGTTTTAGTTGTAATAATTATATCATCGTTACTGATGTTTTCTTCCACCGGTTACGAGCGAGCTTATGGACAACAAGAACAAACTCAAAATGATCCTGTGAATATAGAACAAGAAATAGAGACGAACCTAACTTTGGGTAAGCCGTTATAAACAGAAAAATTTACAGTCCCAAAAACTGCAAATGATAATTTAACTAATTCCGAGTTTTCATTTTCAGGCGAAGGAATTCTTAATGGTATGAAGGTAACCGCTACAGGCAATGGTCATGCTTTACCCAGACAGGATGGTACGATTTCAGTTACCAGTGGCAGAGCGCTGTTTACTTCTGAAAATGGTATTGCAAGTTATTCCTTTGAGGAAATATTAAAAAAGGAAAATAATGTGTAAAGGCACCTAGGTGCAGCATTTTTCGATTCAAGTGCAACAGGTAAACTCGAATTTCTTAAGAGTGTCGTGACAGTTTATAAATCGGTAATAGATGAAGATGGGATAGGAAAATTTGCCATATGGCAATTCGATAAATAAAGTCCTTATTCTGAATTATACTATCTGAAACATTTCGAGTTCAGATCATTTCAGGGTTCGTAATTATCTTAATTGATAAGAAGAAAATAAACCAGCAAATTAGTATTGAATTGACAGGTCTTGGACCGTCGGGAATCGTATTGTTAACGATTCGGGTCCATTGAAGCGATTGATATTCAGTCAGAACTTTATCAGCTTCAGAGGGATTTGATTGAATATTGTAGCGGAACTGAACTTCTATTTGAGTAACGCTTCTGAACCTACTTGGTCCCCTATCTGACAATTAATTTTCTTGCTGTTGTTCGCTGATATTACCACGGACATAGGTTTCCCATCCGTAGGAGCGTAGAATTCAGTAATGCCAAGTTTCTTTAAGGGAGAGAAAACTGTTTCCATTTTGGAGGTTAATGCCTGATTGTTCTGTTCTTTTTTATGTAACAGTTAAAATCCAATACGAGTCCAATACCATTCAAATCCAAATCTTGAAGATAAACTTGACTCTGGTTTTATATCTATCTCTAGTCATAGGTATTCTTATAGCATTTAGAAATAATGTCATGGGTCCATTTCGGATATTTGGGTGTTTCTGGATCCTTCAATTCTTTCATCATGTTTTCACAAAACCCACCTAAAAGGACTTATATCGGTACGGGTCCAGAGGGATTTGAACCCTCGACCAACTGCTCCGCAGGCAGCCATTCTATCCAAACTGAACTATGGGCCCCCAAAGTTTTCTAATAGAGTTCCTTATATGAACTAGATGCGCAATCTATTCTAGCTACATCAATATTCACGGGATGCATGAGACTACGTAATTGAAATCAAGTACAATCCTCAAACAATATATGTAGATAAGCTTCATTATCTAAGTAAATCGATCAACATGGTAAGGTCCTTCCTTGAAGAAATCGACAAACACATACTCCTTTTTGATGGTGCTATGGGAACTGAAATACAGAAACTTAAGCCAAAACCAGAAGATTTTCCAAATAACAAAGAAGGATTCAATGATGGGCTTATTCTATCCAGACCAGAATGGATTGAAAACATACATAGGAGTTATTTGGAAGCAGGTTCTGACTGTATTGAAACAAATACCTTTGGTAGTAACCAAATTAAGCTCCAGGAGTATGGATTTGGGGAACAAACAGTATCAATAAACAAATCGGCCGCAGAACTTGCAAACAGGGTAGCCAAGGAATTTTCAAATGAAAAAAAGTTTGTTATAGGATCAATGGGCCCGACAGGTTATCTTCCAAGCTCAAACGATCCTGACTTGGGAAATATTAGCCTTGATACAATTACAGATGCATTTGATTTGCAAGCTCAAGGTCTAATCTTAGGAGGTGTTGATGTTCTCATTATTGAAACAAGTCAAGATATATTAGAAGTTAAACTAGCCATAACAGGATCATTTGATGCAATGCAAAAAGTTGGCAAAGAAGTACCTATAATTTCCAATATAACGCTGGACAAATACGGCAAAATGTTACTGGGTACAAACGTCCAGTCAGCATATACAACAGTTAGCGACATGGGAATTTCGGTTTTTGGATTAAATTGTTCAACAGGACCAGCTGAAATGGAATCAAGTATCAGATGGCTTGATGAACAAAACGAATTACCGATCCTTGTGATGCCAAATGCGGGAATGCCAATTAATGAAGGTGGCACAGCAGTTTACAAGATGACCTCAAAAGACATGTCAAGGCAGCTTGGAGAATTCCTGCACAAGTACAAGAGGGTGAGAATGATAGGGGGTTGCTGTGGAACAACCCCAGAGCACGTTAGAGAACTCAGAAAAATATTAAAAACGTATGACTTATAATTCGCCCGCGAACAATTGAGAATATATCAATTCTATGTACCTGAAACATGTACCCCGAGTTAGCTCAGCGTTAAAGGCTGTGGATTTAACTCAGATTCCCCCACCCTTAATTATTGGAGAGCGTTTGAACACTCAGGGCTCAAAAAGGGCAAAAAGATTGGTATTATCAGATGACTTTGACGGGCTCATAGACCTTGGAAGAGAACAAGTAAGTGATGGAGCCCATTGTATTGATGTTTGTGTAGCAACAACTGAAAGATCCGACGAGCTCGAATTTATGAAAAAGCTGGTGAAAAGATTAAGTCTAGAAGTCGAGGCGCCCTTAGTCATCGATTCAACCGATCCTAAAGTAATAACAGAGGCAATATACCAAATTCCAGGAAGACCAATCATTAATTCTATCAACTTGGAAGGAGACGGTTCTCGGTTCCATTTACTTGCACCAATTATGGCAAAATTTGGAATTCCATCAATTTCAATGTGCATTGGACCGGATGGAATGGCCAAGACATCGGAAGAAAAAACTAAAGTAGCAAGATTACTCTTTGAAACAGGAAAAAAATACGGATTACAACCATGGCAATACATATTTGACGTACTAACTTTCACGCTAGCAACTGGTGAGCAAGAATATGCAAATTCTGCAGTTGAGACACTTAATGGCATTTCCTCAGTTAAGAGGGAAATTGAAGGTTGCTTTACTACTCTTGGATTAAGCAATATTAGTTTTGGTCTTCCTTTAGGTGCAAGAAAAATAGTCAATTCGGTATTTTTGCATCACGCATTGAAGGCAGGACTGGACACGGTAATTATAAATGCAAAGGATATAATTCCGATAGGAGAAATCAGTCAGGACCAAATCAAGCTCGCAGAGGATCTTATTTTTAATAGACATGCTAGTGCTCTTTCTGAATTAATATACTATTTTGAGAACAAAAATGTAACTGTTAACAATAATTCTCAAAGATTAGTAGAAATAAACAAAGATTGGGATTTTGACAAACGATGCTACTATCGTATAGTAAATCGAGTAAAGGATGGGATTGAAGATGACGTGGTTGGATCTATTACTGACAAACTTGAGAAAAAACTAAAGTCAAAACTGGGAGATATTCAAAAAGAAAAATTGCTAAGGCAATACCCCGAGCTATCTCATGAAGCAGCCGTACAAACTCTAAATGAAGTATTGCTGCCGGCAATGAAAGAAGTGGGTGACAAGTTTGGAGCTGGTGAGCTAATCTTACCTTTTGTATTAAAATCTGCAGAGTGCATGAAATCTGCAGTATCCGAACTTGAAAAATATCTTGTCAAAAAACAGGGGGTAAGCAAGGGCAAACTTGTTCTATGTACGGTGTACGGTGACGTGCATGATATAGGGAAGAACCTTGTAAAAACAATTTTCTCTAACAATGGTTATACTGTATATGATCTTGGTAAGCAGGTTCCAATACAACAAATTGTGGACAAAATAAAAGAAGTACAAGCGGACGTAGTAGGTTTATCTGCGTTACTAGTTTCAACTTCAAAACAAATGCAGTTTTTCGTAGAGAACGCAAAGCAACTAAATCTCAATATCCCAACATTATGCGGTGGTGCGGCCATAAACAGTGATTACATAAATAGAATTGCAAAGTCAGATGGCGTGTACACGCCAGGAGTCTTTTATTGCAAAACTGCATTTGAAGGATTGAACATTATGAATAAATTGAGATCTCCTGAAAAAGATAAATTCATTCAGGATTGGAATGATAAAATCAGTAAATTTGATGAAAAGAAAAAGATACAAGTAAAAACTGATTTCGATACGCGAATTAGTAAAGTAAAAACTGTAAATCCACCAACTGCACCATTTTTGGATTCGCCAATAAAATTAGATCCTTCAGAAATTAATCTCGACGAAGTATGGCAGTATTTAAATAAAAAATCCCTTTTTGTTCTCTCATGGGGTATAAGAGGGAAATCGGCGTCCAAAATAGGTGATCCTGAGATACTGCTGTCAGAGTGGAAGAAAAAAGTAATTGACGAAGGACTTTTCTCTCCACGTGTAGTATATTCATACTTTAAATGTCATAATCAGGGTAACAAACTTGCAGTAGATTCAGATAAACAAGGACAAATAGTTTTTGACTTTCCAAGATCATCAAAGTCTAAACGGCTTTGTATTACAGACTATTTTGGGAAAAACGATGTTGTTCCATTCCAGGTAGTCTCTGTTGGTCAAAGAACGGTATCAAAAATTGAAGAGTTCAATTTAAACAATAATTATACCGATGCTTATTATCTTCATGGTCTGGCAGTCGAAACAGCAGAAGCTCTGGCAGAATGGGTCCACCATCGAATTAGAAGAGAACTAAATATTGATAAAAACAGAGGGCTCAGATACAGCTGGGGTTATCCTAGCTGTCCGGACACTATGCAACATTATTTAGTGTGGAAACTAATTGATCCAACCACAAGTGGAATCAGTCTTACTTCAGCAGGCCAGATAGATCCAGAGTACTCTACTGCTGCCATAGTAGTCCATCATCCTGATGCAGAATATTTTATACTGTAGATACGGCTAACTTTGAGATAGATAGATAAATGACAATTAGTAATTTTATTTTTTCCTGCGCAACAGATAATGTGCCTGCTTACTTTACCTATGAGGGTGAAGATATGCTAATCGTACAATCAAAGGAGGGTGCCAAAAACCAGAAAAATGATTTTGAACAGATTGAATGTTTCATGGAGGCACTGATATCGCACGAGTCTGTACATGTGGTTATAGCAAAATTAGTTGATGGTCAGATTTCTGATTCGTTAGACGACCTTGAAATTGTTGTGGAAAGATTTGGCAAGAAATTCCAGGTTAGCCTAAATAATATGTTCTTTTCAACAGATAGCAGTGGAATTATCACAAAGTAAATAGTAGATCTTGTTACTCAGTTGTTATTTTTGCATGCAGCCTTTAATGATTTAATATATCTTTTCAGTTTATCTTGTAAGGAATCAATACTGTCATCTTTACTATCATCAATCAATTTGATGATGGCACTACCAACAATCACAGCATCGGCTCCATATTTGGACATAAGTTTTATGTGATTTGGTTGGCTTATTCCAAAACCTACAGAAATATTGTTCTTGTTTGAACTTAATTTTTTTATGTTCCTAATAGCAGTAAGCGTGTATTCATTAAACGAATTTCTCGTACCCGTGGTACCGTAAACAGACACAACATAGACAAAACCCGTAGAAACATCAAGAGTTCTTTTGATTCTAAAATTTGATGTATTTGGTGCAATTAGGAATACCGATGCAAGTTCAAGATTCTTTGAATATTCCAGGTACTCTGTAGATTCTTCTATGGGCATATCAGGGAGAACAAAGCCATCCACTCCTGCTTCCTTTGCTATCTTCATGAACTTTCTGAATCCCTTTTTTTGTAGAATATTAGAATATGTCATTATGAGAATTGGTAGTTCAGGATATCTTTTCCTGGTCGTCCTAACAATATCCAGGCAAATATCCGGATTAATTCCATTCTTTAACGCTCTAAACGAGGCTTCCTGAATTGTTGGTCCGTCTGCAATTGGATCTGAAAAAGGAATACCTATTTCGATAATGTCAGCGCCTCCTTCCACAATTGATGAAATTATTTTCTCACTTGTGCCGGCGTTAGGATAACCTCCCAAAACGTAGCATATCAGCCCTTTTTGATTCCTTGATTTTAACTCAGCAAATTTTTTCTCTATTCTATTATTTTGTAACGATAACACTGACTATGACCTGCCGAGGTATTTATTTTTAGACTTCATTACTTGATCTATGTCCTTGTCGCCTCTACCAGACAATGTGATAATAATATTTTGATCTCTTCTCATTTTTTTAGCCAACTTCATTGCGTATGAAACTGCATGGCATGATTCTAAAGCTGGTATAATACCTTCCAATCTTGAAAGTTTGAAAAATGCATCCAACGCCTCATTATCATTACAGGTAACATATTCTGCACGTTCAAGGTCTTTTAGTTGAACATGCTGAGGACCTACACCTGGATAATCCAAGCCCGCGGAAATACTATGAGTATCATTTATCTGTCCAAATTCATCTTGTAAAAGATATGTTCTCATTCCGTGAAGTATACCCTCTGAGCCAACTTTTAGTGTGGCAGAATGTTTTCCTGTTTTTATACCCATGCCACCTGCTTCAACTCCGTATAATGACACCTTGCTATCATTTAGAAATGGGAAGAAAGTGCCCATTGCGTTACTACCTCCACCCACACAACATACAAGTGCATGAGGAGAACTTGAACCAACCTTGGTAGTTAAGTTTCTAAGCTGTGATTTAATTTCCTCACCGATGACGCTTTGAAAATCTCTTACAATCATAGGATATGGGTGTGGTCCCACGACCGATCCTATCAAATAGTAAGTATCTTTTACGTTTGTAATCCAATCGCGTAACGCTTCATTTATAGCATCCTTTAGTGTTCTTGTTCCAGATTCTACGCGATGTACTTTTGCACCTAATAGTTCCATCCTAAATAAATTCAATTTTTGTCGTTCAACGTCAATAGATCCCATGTAAATTTCTGCCTTCAACCCAAGAACGGCTGCTGCCATTGCTGTTCCTACGCCATGTTGACCTGCTCCAGTTTCTGCAATTATTCTTTTTTTTCCCATTTTCTTGGCCAAGAGGCATTGGCCCAAACAGTTGTTAGTTTTATGTGCTCCGCCATGCAAAAGATCCTCTCTCTTGAGAAAAATCTTTGCACCGCCTACATAATCTGTCAGATTCTTTGCAAAAAAGAGCGGTGTAGGTCTTCCTGCATAATTTTTAAGGTAATAGTCAAGTTCCTTCTTGAAACCAGCTTCGTTTTTAATTTTTTCGTATGCTTGCTCAAGTTCATTAATTGCCGGAACCAAAGTTTCTGGAATATACTTGCCTCCGTATTTTCCGTATTTACCATCTATAGGAAACCGTTGTAAATTGGTCATTTTGATACTGATTCCAGAAATTGCTGAATGTCTGAGGATTTAAACATAGCATAATTCCTTTATCTTTTCAAAAAAATTCTCTGATTCCATGATGCTTGTGCCAACTAAGAATCCATCAACGCCGATTGATCTTAATTTCTTGATTTCATCAGATTTGGATATTCCGCTTTCACTTATGATAATATTGTTTTGTTTATCAAATGTTTGTAGTAGTTTAATAGTAACGTTGATGTCAACTTCAAGAGTACTCAAATTTCTATTATTAATACCTATTAGTTGCCGTTTATTTTTTAGTATTTCCTTAAACTCATCTTCCGAATGAACTTCGCCAATAACTTCAAGGCCTTTTCTTGCGGCATAATCAGAAAATTTTTCCATGCTCCCTTCCGCAAATCCCTTGTCAAATACGGTTTTAATTAACAAAATACAATCTGCGCCTATCTTTTTTGCTGCGTCAATTTGAATTTCACTAACAATAATATCCTTCATTAACAAAGGCACATTGACACTTTTTCTGATAGATGCAAGATTATTGATAGTGCCTTCAAACAAGTAAGGCTGAGTCAGTACAGAAATCCCAGCAGCTCCTGATTTTGTCATTTGTATTGCTAGATCCTTTGGATTTATCTTGGATTGATGCAGAATTCTGCCTTTTGAAGGTGAAGCAAATTTTATCTCTGAGATAATGGGAACACGTCTGCACGTTAGAATTGTTTTCTTTAGCGAAATTATAGAATGATTGTCATAATCATATTTGTCTGCATCGTACAATCCTTCGTTGATGGCCTTGTAAGAATTGTCAGTTAGAGTTTTTAGTCCCGTTTCTCTAGAAAAAAATTTACTCAAAGTCACACCAGAGTGTAATTTCAGTCCTAATCATATAACTGTATTCGATTATATAAGCCATATAAGTGAGGCTAAATTCCTGAGGCATTTGACCTAACAATGTCTCATCATTATTACTAAATTGTATTATTTATAGCGCGCATAAGGCCCAAATAAACTATGTGTTAGTCGTAGCACACTCAAACATGATTTCCTTTTCTTCTCATCTCCAAAAGTTAGGCTTCCTTGGAAGCTCATGCAAATGTTTTATGAATTCAGTTGTTACTTCTTATTATGAAAATCTTTTGCTTCTTTTTCCATCTTTTCTAATCTCGTATAATAATCAGGATATTCATTCAGGTGCGCAAGTGCAATCTTGCCGGTAATCATGTCACTGTCGTGGGTAACATTTGTTTGTAGATCTCGAACTCCATGTTCTAACTCAACATCAAGTCCTCTTCTAAATTGTTCAACATCGAACTTACTCCAATCAACACCTAACGCTTCTCCGATTCTCTTCGCCTCTTCTACGGTAAAATGTTTGGAACCTACCAAATCGAATGTATAAAGACGCCTTTCAGACTATTTTTACTTTTCCTCGAATATCTGAAGGGCGGGAGATACTATCGAGGGTATTTTCCCGAAGCGTCAGACCGTTATCCTACAAGAAAAAAACAAGCGGAATTTACTACCGCTTCTAGACCAAAATAGTATCACAAAATGCTATTTCGAAGCTTTTTGGTAAATCCTTAATGCAAAGTTTACTGGCTTAACCACTGGTCTCCACGGGAGGATTGGCATGATGGTATTATGAAAGGACCAATCCCCCCAAGATCCAATGTCTTGTAATTATTAACAATGATTAATCAATATGATAAGGAGTTTGTTTGCAGTGAATTACACTGCCTTCAATCCTAGTCTTAACCCGTCGAATAAATCATTGTAACTTGTTTAGTCTTTAACTAAACAAAGTTCGTTAGCGTATGCCGTCCTTAATGACATTATTAATTCATTATATTTTGACTGGGTATCCAAGTAATTCTTGGAAATCAAAAAATGCAAGTGTGAAAGCATTGTCTGTATTCTGTTTGAAAGTTTTTCTGACTATTATTATGCGTTTTATCTTTAATAATTTTCTGCGAAATGGATATCTTAAACAAAAGTCTTATGAGCATCCTTTGACCAATATGGTGTATTCATTCATGCCCATTGTCACTGTGTCGCTATTCGGTGGAAGAACCCAAAGAGAAAAGGATAGGTTGGCTGAAGCAATAACTGAAAGTTTCTGTAAGATCTTAGGAGTTGATAAGAAGGAAGTAGTAGTTGTATTTCAGGAGGCGCCTCACGGTAACTTTTATTCCGAAGGCATCAGACTATGAATAAATGAGATCGAGCGTTTAAATTTTGCGTAATATGGAAATCATATGTTACTTTATTTATGCCATGAAATACATACAGAAGTATAGTATCTGCGGCCGCGATTTTACCGATTGCTTCCGTGTTGGTTCTAGCATCAACAGCAATAATGACAAATATGCCTAGGTTTTATCGACGACAGACATATTTACAGCCACCCTTTCTGGAGATAAAGAAGTTCCACCTGTTGATATGAATGCAAAAGGCACAGCAGGATTCAGTCATCCTCATCTAAATAATATGTCATTTGGCGTACAAGTTTACGGCATGGAAAAGGTTACGGGTGCCCACATACACGTAGGTAAGGAAGGACAAAATGGGCCTGTAGTAGTAACGTTGTTCAAAGGACAAAACGAAACAGGAACAGGATCGATTAACGGACAATTAGTAGGTGGATCCATAATTAATGGAATGCTTGAGGGTCCCTTGGCAGGTAAGGCTGTTGAAACAGACTTAGTCAAGGCAATTCAAAGTGGAGAGGCGTATGTTAACATTCATACGGCAGACAATCCAAACGGTGCAATTCGTGGACAAATTACAGTTGGAAATTAATAAGAGCGATTGTGTAGAACATTCAAATTAACTTTTACAAACCCCCTTTTTTTTGTTATGATATTCTCTTATTATTTCGTGTTTTACCTTTAACAATTTCTATTATCTATTGCTCTGTTGATGCTAGACGACGTATCACTTCTTTGGTAACCGATCTAAATTCTATTATAAATTAAGAAAAGATAAGGCTTATTGAGTTGCTATTGCGCTCATTTGAACAAGCATACCAGAATCCATCTATTCTGGTGAATGTTAGGACGGGGTCATAAACAGATCCATCATAGGTTTCGCAGCGGCATCACCTTTTCCCAGATTTCCTAAATTAAGGATTTTTTCAACTGTAGTTAGAAGGTTATAATGAGAATATTCCTGAGAGGAGACAAATCCCTTATTTGCATATGGAGACACCAAAAGCAAAGGTAATTGTCCTCCATTTACTGCATATATGCCACTTCCAAATCCTGACTTGTCGTGTTTTTTGCCCTCGTCATAGACTATGAATAGTGCGGTATTATTGAATGTGGGGGAGTTGATTATTTTAGGCACAAAGTTCGACAACCAATTATCTCCTTCTGTTACTGTGGAGTCGTGAGTATTGTGTATATTATTTGGCACTATGAGCGAATAATTTGGAATAGTTTGATTCGAAAGGTCGATATAAAATTCATCTAGTCCCACTGTATTCTTACAACTATTATCATTTCTAATATCAAAGTATACGAAGGGATTATGGTGAGCAATATATCCAGATCCTCCTGAATCTTTGAGATGACAAACCTGAGGCATATCCTCGAAATATCCCTTCCATGAGAGATTCTTAGATTGGAGAAGGTTTACAATTGTGCGTTCCTTCAATGGGGATATTGAAATTGGGTCTTTATCGTCGGTAAGATAAGGATACCCAGATATAATCGATATGTAGTTGGGTAACGAATCTGGATAGACTCCATAATATTTTGAAGCAGAAGCATAATTCTTAGCAAGTTGGTTTTGATAAGGAGCATTCCCCGAATCGATTACTTGCGTATATCCCTTATTTTCCATAACTATGATTATGACATGTTTTACACTATTGTTCAAAGGCGTATTCGTATTAATCTGAGTTATATTCGATCCACTTAGATCTAAATTATTCATAGATATCTTAGTAGGATTAACTTCCGCTTTTGCAATATGACCTATAAAATCATCTTTGGTGGAGGTTGTAAATAAAAGAACAAAAATGAATCCCAATAGGATTGGTAGTTTGCGAACTAGAGGTGTCACAATTAAAATCATTTATTCGAGTCACATAAATGATCTGGTACAACTCTCTAATTGCAAGATCCGAGGTCTGTCAAATTCGACGATAACTCACAAATATGGTTATTCCTTTCCCCATTCTGATTTGTGTTTGATCTTCAGTGTCGATTTCGGCTAACAGTGTCGCTTCTCTTTCTTTTGCTTCCTTGCAATTATGGTGAATGAAACTTGATATTGTCATATTGAAGATCTTGCCCCTTACTGTTTGATTGTGCTTGAGAGAAAAATGCACCCTGTGTAAAGCCATACCTCCGTATTACTAAATCATAGAAGTATATGGTTTAGAATGGCATCAAGGGGCTGGTGATGCCAGAAACAAATATCTCTCAAATAATGGTCTTGAAAGCAAACTTATGCGATGTTCTCAATTGGCCATGGATTGCTATCAATTAATAAATATATTATTGTTCATGATAACATTCTATCTGAGAATTGTCAGAAAGTAGAATCTTCCATGATAGGTCCAAGCTATCTCCCCGATACATACCTAATGAACTCTACCATAGAGAAAAAGAAATGTCGTTGCTTCTAACGATGTTTAAAGATTCTTATATCAAGCCAGACGAATTCTTGTTTTCGACTCCACAAATAGTGGGAAGGTCAGGAATTGGAAAAACATCTACGATTCTCAAATTTTCAAAAATGTTAGAAAATGAATTCATAAAATCGGGATTAACCCTCAAAGTTGCCTACATTAATCTAAAGTTACAGGGTGGCAATAAATATGCTGTTTATCGGTTTCTTCTGGAAAAAATAGCTCCAGAACTCCCATCACAAGGCCTCAGTGCAGAGGAGATGTTAAGATATCTCTTATCATATTTGACTGAGAACAAATTATACACTCTGATTATTTTGGATGAAATTGAATTTTTGCTCCGATCAAACAAAGATAGTGGCATAATATATGACTTTACGCGGCTCAATGAGTTTGATCTGTCAAAACACTGTAATGTTATAGGTGTCGTCTTTATCGCGAGGAGCACAGATTTTCATGATAAAATTGACAGTTCAGAATTAAGTACTTTAGGAAGATTACCAATAGAATTCAAGCCATACTCCATAGACGAAATAAGCGATATTTTGCTTACAAGGACTTCAGAATCATTCAATCCTAATGTAGTCGGTACTGATGTTATCGATGAAGTTTCACTCATAACAACATCTTCACAGGTAGGAGGGGATGTACGATATGCTTTGGACTTGCTGCTATACGGGGGTAATCTTGCAGAAGCAAATGGGAGCGATCGAATCACATTAGACCAAATTCGTAAGGCGCATGGTTATAATAAACCGTCACTTACAATTGAGGATTTAAAAGAACTTCCCAAGAGTCATCTACTTACACTAATGGCCATTTTAAAAGTACAAAATAAGAGAAAAAAACAATACATCGAACTCAAGGAAATTAGGGTTTATGCGCTAGAATTGGCTGAGGAATACAAGATAAAAAAATTCGAATTTGAGGACACTATGAACGATTTACTCGAAAGGAAAATAGTTGAAATGAAGTCATTAAAGGAAATAGGAATGAATATAACATCATTAGTTGAATTAGAACCTTTATTAGAACAACAAATAAATAAAAAATAAATGGATTTTGATAGCAAGACTATCATAGAGAACGGAATAGGAACAATTGGCAAAATAAAAATAATAAAGGCATTGGCCGAGGAAAATAAAATGGTAACTATTTACGTTCTCCATAAAAGAACTGGATTAAAAAGAGAGGACATTAAACGAAATCTTAATGATCTATTAAGTATTGAGTGGGTCAAGGAAAAACGAATGGCAAATACTATGTACCGACTTAACAGAGACAATGAATATGTAAATGCCATTCTTGCTTTTTTTGCTAACGTTGGTTACATAGGGCAGGCTTGAAAATAGTTTTTAAATACTACTGAAAGTCTTTCTTTTCCTCTTCTAAATTGAGTTGTGTTTGGCCGGCCACTACCATGAATGTAAATTGGAGTCGTCTGAAAACGATTAAAAAGGTGAGCATACAAAGTCTAATGTGCGGAATAAAGCCAGTAAAGATAGTAACAAATTTCCAAAGTTCATATTCATTACTGGAGGAGTAATGTCAGGTCTTGGAAAAGGAATAGTTGCTTCTTCTGTTGCAAAATTATTACAGCTGACAGGACTAAAGGTTACCTGCACGAAAATAGATCCCTATGTGAATTATGACGCTGGAACTATGAATCCAACTGCACATGGCGAGGTCTTTGTTACAGATGATGGTGGTGAATGTGATATGGATATGGGAAATTACGAGAGATTTCTTAATACTCCTATGACAAAATGGCACAATATTACTACTGGGAGGATTTATTCTGATGTTATAAAGGCAGAAAGGGAAGGCAAGTATCTGGGTCAGTGCGTCCAGATAATTCCCCATGTAACTGATGTGATAAAGAACACTTTGAAAAATTTAGCAAAAGGGCATGATGTTTTGGTTGTTGAGTGTGGTGGTACGGTAGGTGACATTGAAAGTCTTCCATTTCTAGAATCTTTCAGGCAAATGGAATTAGAAGTAGGCGATACAGAAACATTATTCATACATTTAACACTAGCACCAATCTTAGATGTGGTTGGTGAACAGAAAACTAAACCAACACAACACAGTGTTCAAGAATTGCGCAGAATTGGGATTCATCCCCACATACTGGCAGTCAGATGCCAAAAACCATTGAACAGAGACGCTAGACATAAAATTTCAATGTTTGCGAGCATTAGAGAGCAATGCGTAATTTCATGTCATGATTGTTCTTCTATTTATGATGTCCCTGAAATATTAAAGGACCAAGGAATAATCGATGTAATCTCTGATAAGCTCGATCTTAATAACCGGAACATAAGATGGGCCGAATGGAAAAACGTAGCAAATTCATTCTTTAATTCTTCAGGAAATGTCAACATTGGCATTGTTGGTAAATATGTAAATTTACCAGACAGTTATGTGAGTGTGTATCAGGCATTGTTACATTCATCGGCAAAATTGGGCAAGAAATTAAGTGTAGACTGGATTGATTCTGAAAGATTTGAAAACGGCAATAAGAATGAAGTGAAACTACTGAGTAGATATAGTGGAATACTTGTCCCTGGAGGATTTGGAACTAGGGGAAGCGAAGGGATAATAAATTCAATAAAGTATGCAAGGAAAAAAAATATACCATTCTTGGGGATCTGTTTTGGATTTCAATTGTCATTGATTGAATTTGCTAGAAATCAATGCGGCATGACTGATGCAAGTTCCCAAGAATTCAACCCTAATAACAATAATTCATTGGTAAAATTCATGCCAGAGCAGGAACATACCGTTAACCTTGGCGGTTCAATGAGATTGGGAAAACACGAAATAACAATAGTGCCCAACACATTAGCTGACAGGATTTATCAGAATAACAAGATTCAACGACGACACAGACATAGATATGAATTTAATCAGGATTATCGACAAACTATTGAAGAAAGTGGCATGGTATTATCAGGTCACTCCGATAAGGGTAGAAGAATTGAAATTCTTGAAATACCGTCAAACAAGTTCTTTTTTGCTGTCCAGTATCATTCGGAATTTAGCAGTATTCCAGGCAAGCCGGAAGAAGCCTTTGAAGCATTCATAACATCGTGTATTTAGTTCATAGTTTCAAATTAAGCTCATAGGTCTTTTGCCTGGCATCTCGTAAGGAAGTCTTTTTCCTAACATATCCTCGTTGGATGAGATGACTCAATGACAATCTTATGGTCCTTTCTGGAAGCATCGTTCTCTTACTTAGGTCCTTTTGACTCAACTCACCTTCATATTCTAGTATCTTTAGAATTAATTTAGCACTTGGAGGCATATCAAGCATTTCTCCTGCCAGTTTTACCTTTTTGGCGATAATATCCATAGGAGAATCTTTAATTAATCTCACAAATTTAGCAGGAAATTCATGTTTTTGACATGCAATTCTCTTTCTAACAGCCACCCTTTTTCCGCCATCCAATACTACCTCACAGAGATACCTGCTGAGAATCTCTTCAATTTCCAATTTATCAGTATTAGGAACTATTAGGGGCCTTCGTGTGTTGTCCATGGAATTCACAGGTACGATAACAAAGACCTGCGACCTTTGTAAAACCATTGGTCCCCCTGCAGACATACAGTAAGCTGTTGAACCAATGGGTGTAGAAATGATAACGCCATCACTGTTATCATGCCATAGATCGTTTCCATTAATCTTTAATATATATTCCATCAATGTCGCACTTTTTCTTGGAAAAAGTGAAACATCATTTAAAACTGGTTCAACGTCTTTGCCATCAACGTTGACTGAAAGTCGGCAAACATTGTCTATTTCGTAATCGCCTCTTTTTATTCTGCCAATTGATTTTTTTAAATCACTTATGTCAATTTGACCCAGAAAACCAGTAGAATCTGATTCGTATATTCCTAGTACGGGGACAGAAAATTCCTTCACATAATGAGAGTAGTCAAGTATAGCTCTATCTCCACCTGCAGTAATCACGATATCCACATTTGAAGTGGTCATTTTATCGGATCTTTTTATTATTTCTGAATCGATATTTTCGTCGTCCAAAATTTTCTTGATTTTATTTATAAGACTATCCTCCCTGGAGCTTAGACTTGAGATAGCCACTTTCATTCTAATTATTTAAGGTCAATAGATACTCAAATTTAAACCTGATTTACGAGTCTAAATTGTGTCATAATTTATTATATTGTAATAATATGTAGCGTTCTCTTCTATAGCCGATTTGGATGGTATTTTCTCAATTCCAATTTCTCTTGTTTTAAGTGCCGAAGTTAGGGCTCCTGCTGCGAAACAAAGTGCCCATATGGGGTCTTTCTCTTTAACAATAGTGCAAGCAAAAGACGCTGTAATAATATCGCCTAGACCTGTTGAATCAGGACTGTCTATTTTAGGGATATCGAGCCAGTAAAGTCTCTCACCTTGGAGAAGATGGATGTTTTGGGCATGTGTGTAAATTACATAATCTATGCCGTACTTTCGAATTTTTCGAAGTCCTTCCTTACCTGAAAGTCCGTTTGTAAGACAAGAGATTTCATGACTATCTAGTTTTATTCCATTTAAATCATCGAGAGGGACTTCAATTTTTTTTCTTAATGATATTCTTCGAGCCGAATCAACAGCCCTAGTATAACCTTGTGGATCTAGCATAACGAATCCTTTTTCACTTGTTGTAGCCAAATAACGTAACAATTCTACAGAAACTTCATCATAAACAGGGCTTATTATCCAACAATCCGATTTTACATTTTTTATTTCTTCAATGTCTATTGCACTGCAGTTTGAGTTGAGAGTTAATTCTCGGTCATCTTCAAAGTTTCTCAGGATAAACCTGGTTGTAGGAAGTTCTGAATGCCTGGATGAATTAAAAATAATTCCGTGTTTTCTCAAATATTCAAGATGTTTTGAGTCAAGATCTTTTCCAAAATGAGTAAAGAGTGTTGTGTCAAAACCAAATTTTCTGGCAGTTAAACCACAATATGTCGCAGGTCCACCCAAGCTCTGGCGGGATATGTTATTACGCGATACGATCTCGTCTACTACTAAATTTGATAGTATGCTAGCCTGCATTGTTGAAGATAATTAGTATTTCTATTGCTTTGATAAATGTTGACATGAAACAGAATAAGAAGATTTAAAAGAAGAAGACATAGAGTTTGTATGGATGCCGAAGAAAAGGACCAGCAGAGGCCGAACAAAGGGTGGCAAAGGTAGTTCAGGAACAGTTCATTGTAGTCAGTGCGGGGCCATGGTACCCAGAGATAAGGCAAAAAAAGTTACTGGTAGAATTACACTAGTAGAACCTACCTTGGCAAAAGAACTAAGGGCTCAAGGCGCATATATTGCTCCTGTTACAGATGTCAAATTTTACTGTGTATCTTGTGCTGTACATAGAGGAATAGTAAAGGTTAGATCAGAAAATGAACGCAGACGGACAGGAAGACTCGGATAGAGAACTAAATCCTTTTTAGAACGTACCTAAATCTTTGAACAAACGAGAAAGCTGAAATTAATATTATAATTACTACTCCCCACTGAATTGATTCTGAAATTGGGATAAGCCCGCATATTGATAGAATTAGTAATCTTTCTGCCCTTTCGCCTATTCCTATACCTTTTAATTCTATCCCCAATGATTCTGCTCTGGCTCTAAGATAGCTTACCAGTATGGAAATAGACAGAGCAATCATAGCCACGATGGGGTTTGCCAAACCTCCAATTGCTATCCCTATGAAAATTAGCGCTTCTGAAATTTTGTCAAAATTAGAATCTAAAAACGCACCCTTGGTTGTGGTTCTCTTTAACACATGAGCTACGCTTCCATCTACAATGTCAAAGAAGCCTGAAATCAATAACATGATACTTGCAGATATTTGCGAGGGAAATTCTATTCCTTGTTGATTCAGAAAATTTGAAAGACCAAAGAAAACACTAGATAGGATGGCAAAGGCAAATCCAACCATGCTCCAAAACGTTGGGGAAAAACCTAATGAACCAAAATTATTTCCTATCGATGTTGTGATTGGAGTTAATTTTTCTCTAAACCTGTTGAGCAAGTATCATCCTTTATGTGTATATCTATCAAATATTCTTTGTTATATTGGGCCATAATTAATGATTACAATTCTTGCGAATTACAGTTAACAGTCTTTCCTATCGGTAATTTTGGCAATTTTGGCTCCAGCTGATTTGCTACTAGTTTCCAATAATTCGCAAGCTGGACTGCATGAATCTCACAATTGGTAATGACTTTATTTTGATAATTAACTATTGGATTCATAATATCATGAAAGTTTGAATGTCCCAGCCCAAGCGCATGCCCTATCTCATGTTTCAGCACTAGACCCAAGGCATCACGATTCAGTAGTACTTCATTGAAATTTAAAGAGATGTGCATCCTGACCTTTTTAATAAAGCCATTCTTGTCAAGGACGCTAGTAGTTTGACCTACAGTCTGATTGCCCTCATGTTCAAAGTTTATTAAAATATCTGCATCAGATGGATTTGTTACTTTCATAAATTTTAGATTCTTTAACTTGGAGTTCCATTGATGAAAGGAGATCTTTACCAAATCATCGTGCTGGTCATTACTGTCATTATTATTACTGGTGTTGTTGCTGTTGTTGTGTATGATATGAAATGTCAATACTCCGTCAGATAGATTATCACCCCATGTGCAGCATATCTGTAAAATGTTCTGCTTTTCTAATGTAAGGTCGTTGAATACTGAAAAGGATTCGTGGTATGACAGTACTGCTATTATCATTACTACGTTTAGCACTATGCTGAAATTGTATCCTCTGTCCATGTCCAACTATAATATGTAAGCCATTGTACAATGTGCTGGTATTATAATGCTTGATGATGATAAATAAAGAAATTGCATTCACCAATGTTGTCAGGTGGTAGAATACAATTTCTATTTTCAGGCTAGTTAATTATAGAAATAATTACTTGATTTAATCGCTAACTGCTTTGTTAATATACTTAGGCGTAATTTCCTTTGATTGACGATCTGGCACCACAAGCCTCACATACTAGAAAGCCAAGTTTTTTTGCTTTTTCTGTTCTTGTATCGGGACTCTGACAAACAGGACATATTACATAGTCCCTTACGTATCTTTCCATTAAGGCTCCAAAAGATGAAGGTTCCTTACGACCTAGGAAGATAACCCTGTCACCTGCAATATAACCCGCAGAAGCAAGCTCTTTATTCAAATAAAGTAATAGTTTTTCTGGTTCTCTCCTTAATGCCTTGGGAAATTCCATAAAATTTCTAAAAATAGTTCGCTGACCTACCCAGATAATTTGTGGTTCAGGAATTTCCAATCTTGCCGAATCCTTCTTTGATGCGTGAGCAAGATCCCCCTGAATTCTATTTAAGAGGGTTTCATACGATTTATCTACCTTGTGCATACTTGTGATTGTACGAAGGCTTTAATGTTCTTTGTCATCGATTACTTGAATTAGAGTTTAAATTGACGACTTAGCCTGGTTACCAGTCAGACAAGATACAAAAATCAATGGACTACGGCTTTTGCGAATTCCATCTGAAATAAATTATTTATTAATTTATGTAGGCAATTCTCCAAGCCACTGGAAAAATGGTATGATTGGATCATCAAAAGGCAATTTAGAAGAATTCTTGACATTGAAGCCTAGCATTATCATTCGTCCTTCTAATTGTTGTACTATATTTGATGGTAGTCCATTACCTTGAAGAGGATTAAACAACTTGAAAAAATAATCCTGTTTGTAGTAAGAAAGATGCCAGGCGTAACAACCTGAAAGAATTGTTGGATCCCTTGATATCCTTTTAGTTATGTCAAAATTCACCGTTTTTTCAGTATTCTTACTATTAGAATCTATCAAAATTTGCATCGATCTTTTGTTGAAATTTTCTCTCAATAGTTCTTGATTCATACTGATTGGATTGTTTGTAAAAATTCTAACCTGTCTTGCAATCCCTTCCATCGTTTTTCTTGCTATATCTTTAACATTGGTAATTTCCAATTCGCCATTGACCTTATGATCTTTACCAAAGATGTAAAAAGTCGCAATCAATTCGTCTTTTTGCGTAAAGGGCAAGTTTGCTTTACCATTTATAAAATTCAAAACTCTATGGGGAAAATCTCTTGGCATAAAAACTCCCATATATGAATCAGAAATAATCAACTTTTGTCTTTATCGGACTTTATGCATGGGACTATTAAAAAGTAGCAAAAATAATTATTGGAAAAAATGAGGTAAGATTACCTAGTGTGCGTGTGGTGGTGGAGCACTACCCTTTGACAGAGCTTCATTGAATGTTCCTGAAGCCTTTTCATGGAATTCAAGTGAAGACTGATCTACTTTTACAGCTTGTGGTGGACAAACCGATACACAGGCCATACACCAAATGCAATCATGTTCACGAATTGCATCTGCCTTGTCGGTATAATCTTTACGTTCTTCTTTGACCGTGCTACCTGTTCCCTTCCATGTTTGATTTTTTGCCTCTTTAGCAGGAACGTCATGTTCTGTTCTATACCACTGGAATACCTGTACTGGACATGCTTCGATACAAGCACCATCGGCAACACATGAATCCCAATCGACTGCTACCATAGTACCACTTACACCAAGTGGTTCTATTTGTTCACCCCTTGCTGCGTAGGCTGCTTTTACTTCTTCGTTTTCTGCAGCTTCTTGTAGTTTTCCTGGGCCCCACATGAAATGGAAATGTTCACCATCATCAAGTTGTATCTTACCAGAAACCTGATGATTTTTTGGAAAGTCCGGATCTATAGGCATCTTTATCGTTTTGATCTTTGTCTGAATATTATATAAACCATATGTGAATTACCGAGTCCAATTATTAGGATGTACCGATATCTACAGATGACTTCTATGACTGTATAGCTTCTTCAACTTTGTTGGCGATAAAATTCAAGTCCTTTTCTGTAATTGAGGGATGTACGGGTAGCGAGAGAACACTTTTTGAAGCCCATTCTGTTATCCCTAGCTCTCCGTTACGAAATTGTGAGTAGAACGGGGTTTCATGAACTGGTGGATCATAATAAATAGTTGCGCCGATTCCACTGTCATTTAGGAATTTTTTTACCGTGTCTCGAAAATCATTTAAGGCCACTGTATAGAGATACCAATTATATTTTGTCCTCTGGTTTTCGTGCGGCAGGACAATATTTTTATTCTTAATTTTATCGCTTAACAGCTGCCCTAGTTTTTTTGCGTTATTGGCCCTCTTGTCCAACATGGATTGAATCTTTTTCATCTGAGTTTTTGCAATAGCTGCCGAAATTTCAGGTAATCTCATATTGAAACCGATTATTCGTGTATCATACCCACTCACCATTCCATGATTTCGAATCATTCGCAGCTTTTCTGCATATTCATCGCTATTGGTAGTAATTGCACCGCCTTCACCTGAGGTCAAGACTTTTGACGCATACATGCTAAAACACCCCATTTGACCTATTGTCCCTGTCTGGTTTCCATCGAATGTGGATCCCAATGATTGACAGG
>DATIFZ010000040.1:0-23930 GCA_035454925.1 Nitrososphaeraceae archaeon | reverse complement strand
GCGGGGAAGAAAATTGGATGATCACCATTTTTTGATTCATCAGAGGTGGTGATCCAGAGATCTGTGTCATCCCATTGTTTTATAAATACTCTGTAATTAAATGGATCTTCAATTGTTCCAACCTTTAGTAATGCATAGGGGATGTCTTTTGCCATGTACGTTGCAGTTCCGTCACCCCTGACAATGATTTTAGTTCCCTCTTCAACAGAGTTAAAAACCCAACAGCCAATATTTTCACCTTCGCTCTCTTTGATTATTATTTTTTCATTTCTCATTTTTTCAAACGTATTAGCCCATAAGTTGGATCTAATTATATGAGACTCAAAATTTAGCAGGTCATATCGAACCTTCATTCTCCAACATGTTCGCAGCTGATCTGTAAGTACTTTTGATGTAATTTCAGACGCAAATGAAACTATTTCAGTATCTCCAGATTCTAATTTTCTTAATAACGATTTTCTTTTTTCAATTAGGGAAGGATCCTTTTCATAAAGTTCGTTTACCTTTACATAAACCTCGTTACCACAATACTTATCAAACTTGATTTTCTTGTCTGATGGTTCAACTGGAAACTTAAGAAACAAAAATCCTACCAGAATATCAGCCACTTGTAAACCAGAATCATCCACATAGTTTAGAACTGTTACATCATGATTTGTTTTTTTCAGTATCCTATACAAAGTATCCCCAATTACCACATTTCTCAGGTGACCTACGTGTAATGCTTTATTTGGATTGACGCTGGTGTGTTCAATAATTACTTTGGTTCTTTTGCCTGTATTCAAATTGAGGTGGTCTTCCAAAATATCAGATATTATTTCTTTACCAATGAGACGAAAATCTGCTTTGAAATTAATGTATCCACTCTCATGGGCAACAACAGATAAAACAGATGGCTGTGATTTTGTTTGTGTAGTATCAAAATAACGATTACATTGCTCAGCCAATATTGAAGCAATTTCAGACGGCGATTTTTGTAATTTCTTCGTTAGCAAGAATGCAATGTTGCAACTCAAATCACCAAAATTCTCTTTTGACGGTTCAGTGAGAGTATAACTGTCATTTTGGATATCTATGCGCTTTAGTGCAAATCTTATTGCCTCACTGGCTTCGTTAATTAGTTTTCGAAAGCTCATTTTTATCTCAAATAATTTAAGCTCACATAGTCTATGGCATCGCACAATCCTATTCCTTCCTTGCCATTTACAACGTGGTCTGCATGTTTCTTTACAGTATCATCTGAGTGGCCCAGTGCAATACTCAATCCGCAAATACCAAAAACGGGAATATCAGTTTCGCTATCACCAATTGCGACAACTTCTTTCGGTCCAATGCTTAGGAACTTTAGTGCATGATCCAGTCCTTTTGCTTTATTGACACCTCGTTCGTTGATATGAAATGCGTATTTACTGTCTACTATATCTAAATCTAAATTTCTCTCTTTTAGTATTTTTTTACCTTCCTTTATGTCAAAAGTTCTTTGCAGGACAACTTCTGACAGCCTAGGAAATACGGGTTTGACATCGACATTTTCCATCTGATCTTTTAATATTTCATATCCTTTCAAACACAATTCTTTATTTCCCAGAATTGTATGATCTGAAGGCCCCTTAGAAACAACACCTCCGTTTTCTCCAATAGCTACCCGAGTAATCCCCAAAAATACCGACAATACATAGGCCTCTACCGAAGATCGACCCGTAACAAAGAAAACTTTGTAGCCTATTTTTTCAAGGAATCTCATTTTTGAGACGGCGGGTAAATATATCATTCCATTCCCGTTCTCTGTCAAAGTTCCATCAATATCTACTGCGAAGGCTTTGACTTTGAGATCTTTGCTAGACATAGGCATTTCACTGAATAATTCTTTTGAATTTCGCGTATCATTAACTTTTCTAATGGTAACATTTATGCATGATACCTAATATCAATAGGCATTTGTCACCCTTGCTTTGGTTTCACTTACATGTTTACGATTAAATATTTCACTAATTTAATACTCAATGGGTCCGTGGCCCAGTCAGGACAGGGTGCTGATTTTTCAAGCATAAGCCTCCGAAGCCAGAGTTCATGGGATCGAAGCCCATCGGACCCGCTATCTTGTTTTGTTCCACAAATGAATTGGAAATCCTTATATGAGTAAAAAATTCATCCGATTTACACTAACATGAGCACGGAACTGGTTGTACTATGTGATTACAATAATCAATTAATGAATAGGCGAGAATTGCAAGTCATATTTAGAAATGTAGCGGGAAATATTAAGAAGAAAGAGGCTATTGACACAATATCGAAATCAAATAATGTTGATTCAAAGACAGTTATACCAATAGAAATCAAATGCAATAGAGGAAGTACCGATGTTAGCGGTTTCTTTCACATTTACAAAGATGAAAAGAGCGCTAATGAAACTTTACCAAAATATGCATCAATGAGACTGATCGAAAAGACGGAAAGAAAAAAAATCTTTGATGAAGCTAAGGCCAAGAAACTGAAAGAAAAACAACAAAGTGCAGAAAAGGGCAAGTCAAAGAAATAGAGTGATATAAATGGCAGATAAGAAAAAGGATGCAAAATCTCAAATACACTCCTTCTATGATATTTCTGGTGATAAGGTTACCCGAAAAAAGAGGGATTGTCCTAGATGTGGAAAAGGAGTTTTCATGGCAGAACACAAAGATAGGAATACCTGTGGTAAATGCGGATTTACCGAATTTAAACAAAAGTCAAAATAATTTAAAGTTAGTTCCCCATTCAAATCTTTACGGCTTATTTCTATACTTTACAGTCCTCCTCGCTTATTATGTTCAATATGTCAAAATAATCACAACTACATTCTTTATGTATTAAATCTGATAAGCAAGGAGATGCGCTTCCTCTCCCATCTATAAATTCCCTGATCGGAAATCCATTATCACATATCATCGTGAGCTCGAATCTTCGTGTGCTTTTGAGTTTTGTTTGGATGTCATAAATAAATTTCCAATTTTTGCCCCTCTGGGTTTCAAATTCGACCAACACAATCCCTGTGTTATTAATGAAATCAAAATCTTGAGTTTCTATCTTGTCACTTACTGAGACAAGAGCTTTGACTTTCTTTATGTAAATCGGCGGGGCCGCCGGGTAAGTAGACAGTCTATCTTTTATGTGGAATTCAAGTCCACTTGAACATATTGTAAAATTTTCCTTTAAACTAAATATTTTTGAATTCTTTATGGTCACGTAAAAAGGTCTACCGTTGCCAAGTACCAAACTTCTAGGTTCTTCTTTACCCAGAGGCCAGTACGTAATCGAATCAGATAGAAGTAATTCAGACAATTTACTTTTCAGTACATTTTCAATATGGCGTTGATTGAGATCTAGACAGTCACCATTATGAGAATTTTTTTTCGTAACTTTCAATTTTTTTGTTTTTATGTATCGTCCACCTAAAACCATTGTTCTTGAGCTCATGTCAACAATAGTTTCAAATTTTTTACCGATCTGTAGGTTAATTGTAATATCTGGAGAACTCGAATCAACTCGCTTGTTCGAAAGTCTACTGTATTTTTTTCTAATATCTCGTAGTATGCTTGTTTTGATATTCTCTTTTCCTCTTATTCTAAATCTTGATCTAAACTTATCTTCGTTATCATAAAAGCTGTGATCTAACGTTAATCCAATTTGAAAAGTATCATATCGATAATCCTTTGTTACCTGAAAAACATTTCTACAAATTTTTTCAATTTGAGATTCAAATCCGTGACATATTTGACAATCTTCAACTATTTTGTTAAGAGAATAATTCTTTACATTTTGTCTTTCTAGACACCAGTTACATAAATTGTATTCAAAATTTCGTTTCAAGTAGTGTGATCTTTCTTTTTTATCCTATCCCAAGTCTTCTGAGCATACCTTGCATTTGTCTACCTTTGCTCTGTTTAATCATACTCTTTGAGTTATGGAAATTCTTGATAAGATCCTTCACATCATGCTCAGCTACGCCGGAACCTCTTGCGATTCTTTTTCTGCGCGAGTCGTTTATTACTTCAGGATTCCTTTTCTCACCCTTTGTCATTGATTGGATAATATATCGCCATTTCTCCAATTTTCCCTGAATTACATCTATTTGATCTTCCTTCACTACTCCAGATAAACCAGGTAAATTATCGATGATATTTTTAAATCCCATTTTACCCACATTTTCCATTTGTGAATAAAAGTCTTCTATAGTCATTTTACCGCTAAGGACTCTTTTGGATTGATTTTCGTCTGCCTGTAATTCTAAATCTTTGGCTAAATCCAAAATTGCTTTTATGTCTCCCATTCCCAAGAGTC
The DNA here is from genome assembly GCA_035454925.1 of Nitrososphaeraceae archaeon. Taxonomy (GTDB): domain Archaea; phylum Thermoproteota; class Nitrososphaeria; order Nitrososphaerales; family Nitrososphaeraceae; genus TA-21. Next base: position 19,613 of record DATIFZ010000040.1, on the reverse strand, counting down.
TCCCCACAAATCTTGTGGGACTGAATTCCTCAAGATCATCAATTCTTTCACCGTTACCAATAAAGAAAATCCTCGCTCCTGTTACAGCAGATGCGACCAAAGCCCCTCCACCTTTTGCAGTCCCATCAAGCTTTGTTATAATGATACCTCCTACTGGAACCGTTTCATGGAATGACTTCGCCTGGCTAAAAGCCTGTTGGCCAATGGTTCCATCAATTACCAGTAGTATTAGATCTGGTTTTGAAATGTTATACATACTTTTCATTTCTTCCAAAAGTTCTGCTTCGTCTTTATGCCTTCCAGCAGTATCAATGATCACAACATCTGATCCTGCTTCTTTAAAATAATTAATTCCATTCTTTACTATGGAAGGAGCGTCTTTGTTTGATTCATCTCCAAATACATCAACATTTATTTTTACACAATTCATTTTAAGCTGTGTGAGCGCCCCTGGTCTCCATGTATCGGCTCCAATTACACCAACATGATATCCATGTTTCGTTAACCATCTTGCCAACTTTGCGGTAACCGTTGTTTTTCCGCTTCCTTGGATACCAAACATCAGTACGATATTCAGTTTTCCTGGTGTAAATGAAATGACTTGTTTTTCAGGAGGCTTATTTTGTGCAGCTATATCTCCCGTGTATCCCATCAATCTAGAAAGTTCATCATATAGAATCGAAACGATATGATCTTTTCGTGACAATCCCTTGGGAGGTGTCTCTTCCATAGATCTCTTTTTCAAATTCTGAGTTATTCTTAGAACCAACCTAACATTCACATCAGATTGAAGTAAAGCTCTTTGAACGTCCTTACACAAAGAGTCTATTAATTCCTCATTTACATCTGAAGCACCCACTAGTTTCTTTAAAGCTGCTCCAAGACTAGTACGAAGATTGTCTAGCATTTATTTAGATATTAATTGATAATCTGTTATTTCAAATATTCCATTGTCTCCAAACCATTTTACGAGTCCCGCTCTAATCCGAAATATTTTCTTGTACAAGGGGCAGTCAACAACTATTGTTTCCGCCTCGCCCCCTTCAAAATTAAGGTTAAATCCATATTTGGATGATAGTGACTCTAATTCCTTCACGTTTTCGTGATCCAACGTCTTACCAAGCCATTCTCTTCCCAGCCCTAACGCAGAGACCCCCACTATAACAATTTTAAATTTTTCATCTATCATTTTATGTAGATATTTAGCTGGGTCCACATGCCACAATGGAGAAAATACCGACAATCCCAATTTCTGACACACTTTTTCAAAATTCTTTTTTTGAAAATTACTACATAACCCTCCATGCACTATACCTTGTATGCTGAATTCATCTATAACGTTTGCAAGTGCATTTTCCAGGACAAGTGTTTCGTCGCCCAGAGTACTTGTCGTCGATTGAAAACCTCTTATTGGCAAATCAATAGCTTGGGCGAGCACGGCAGAGAGACTAATATTCGGGAAGTGAAATAGCAGACTATCACTTTTTGCGGGTAGTATGGATACCAAGCAGACAACATCATGTCCACGTCTATTTATTTCAAAAATAGAATAGTTACTATCCTTTCCTCCAGAATACAGCGAAGCTAGTTTCAATTTTTATGATATAATATTGAATGGTGCAATAGTCTTATATCCATTAATCTATATAATCCTATTTCGCCATTGTAAGATTTTTTACCTCCGTGCAAACTCATTGTCTTAATGAAAATAATAGATGGTGCCTATGTTTTGTTTTTTTATCAAGCAAGCAAGAATTGGCTAACCAAAATAGAAAAAAGTAAGAAACTTCATACGCATATAGGAATTATAGATTTTGATCAAGTATTAGGATTGGAGTACGGTTCTTCTATAGTCACGCCAAAACAAAAAAGGGTGTACCTAATGGAGCCAACAATCTATGACTTTGTAATGAAATCAGACAGAAAGACGCAGATAGTTTATCCCAAAGATCTGGGTTATATTGCAATTAGAACCGGATTAAAAAGCGGCGCTAATGTTCTTGAAATAGGTACCGGAAGTGCTTCTCTCACTACTTTTTTTGCCAGCCTCGTAGGGCCTTCAGGACATGTTTTCACATATGATGTTAATGAAGAATTTATGGAAATTGCCCGAAAAAATCTTAAGAAATCAGATATGGAAAAAAATGTTTCTATGAACAAGCGCGACATAATGAATGAAGGACTTGAACTTTCAGAAATGGATGTTGCAATTATAGATCTGGGAGATCCATGGAATGTTTTACATATTGTTCATAAATGCCTGAAGAGCAGCGGTTCTGTTGCTATAATATGTCCTACCATGAATCAATTGGAAAAAACTGCAAAACACATGAATGAAATAGGATTCACCGACATTGAGAGCACCGAGATCTTGATTCGCAATATAGAGGCAAGGGAGGGAAAAACAAGGCCATCTATGCGGATGATAGGACATACTACCTATCTTTTATTCGGTAGAAAAATTATTTAGGATTTCATAGAATCATAAAAGTCATCAATCATCTGACACAAAAAAATACAAAACGAATTCTCCAAGATCAAGTCACTGGCATCATAAAGATATATTATAATCGATAAAAAAGACCGACTTTGGATTACAGTGGCATAAAATTAATTAGTATAAAATAACTTTATCCTTAAATTATGATTGCTGGTCAATCAAATTCAGTGATTTGAAGCTACTATACCCGACTAAGGGAACAAACAAACTTTTACGACTTTACCTGACTTTGCATCGTCTATTTGAACCAGACAGCTATTCTTATAAGGTACCGCCTTAAACTTGAATATGTTGGCAACTGAAGGTTATTGTGTAAAATGTAAAGCAAAGAGGTTGATTAAAGGTGAAACACAGGTCGTAATGAAAAATGGAAGACCCGCGACAAAGGGGACATGTTCAGTTTGTGGAACCAAGATGTTCAAAATTGGTGGCGGTCCCAGTAAAGCGGTGATGAAAGGTAAAACGAGACCAAAGGCAAAACCAAAGGCAAAACCAAAGGCAAAACCAAAGGCAAAACCAAAGGCAAAACCAAAGGCAAGACCAAAGGCAAAACCAAAAAAACGATAAAATCCTATATTCCTTTTTTATCTTTTTGAACTAAATTTCTACTGAACCAATCTAATGATTTGGAATCATAATTATATTATAATGAAAATTTCTCTTCTAAAATATCTAACTTACGAACGTTCCCACAACAGGATATTAGTTCACGCAACTTTGTTTTAGGAAGTTCGGATTTGATTAATTCTCGTGCCATTTTTATTCCGTCATTAATTTCTGTCACTTTTCCCCCTGCAATTAAGGCTATTGCTGCATTAAGAGATACAATGTCTTGCTTAGCCTCCGTTGATTTTCCATAAATTGTTTGTAATGTACTCTTCACAGAATCTCCAATTGAACTAATTTGAATCTGTTCTCTTTTTACAATCTTCATATCTAAAAGCATTGGATCTACTTCCTGTCTTTCTATTTTACCTGATTCAATACTTAACATTATGTTGCTTGAGGTATTAGAAAGCTCGTCCATCCCGTCTGATGAATGGACAATAATAATTTTCTTTAGAGGAGATTTTATCATGGCGTTTGAGATGAGATCAAAAATCTTTGGATCGGATATGCCAATAACTTGCCCTGTAATATTTGTGCATGGATTACATAATGGGCCAACAATATTGAATACCGTTTTGAAGCCCAACTGTTTTCGGATTACAGATAACCTTTTCAGATTAGGATGAAATTTAGGAGCAAACAAGAATGAAAACCCATTTCCTTCTAGAGCGTCAATAAGCGCTTGTTCTTCCGTGTCCAAATTAAATCCAACATGTTCAAAAAAATCTGCGCTCCCACACAATCCACTGGCAGATCTGTTACCATGCTTTGCAACGTTGATACCAGACGCCGATGCAATAATCGATGCTGCAGTGCTAATGTTAAAAGAATTAACCATATCTCCACCAGTGCCACAGTTATCAATCAAGGATCCTGATACTTTCGGGGTAATAAGATAAGAATGGGCCAAGATTACTTCTCTAATTATTCTTAATTCGCCATACTTTACGCCTCTACTAGTTAGAGCTGTGATAAATGCTGCGATAGTACAGTCAGGGATGTCTTCTAAGAGTAAATGGTCTATAGCCTTTCGAAATTCAAATTCGTCAATATCTTCAGTTAGTAAGATTTTTCTCGTCTGTTGTTGCAAATATTCGGTGGACATTACTTTTTCAGGATATCTATGAAATTTTCCAAGATACGATAGCCATTCTTTGTTAACACTGATTCTGGGTGGAATTGCACTCCAAATATTGGATGTTTCTTGTGTTTCAGTCCCATAATCTCAGAGTCATCAAGCGATTCAGCGGTAATTTCTAGACAATCAGGAAAGTTATCTCTTGATGCAACTAGCGAATGATACCTAGTTGCAACAAATGGATTTGATAATTTATCGAATAGTTCATCATCCCGATACTTTATTTTGCTTGTTTTTCCATGCCTAATCACATGTGCGTTAACAACTGTGCCACCGTAAACATGAACTATTCCCTGATGACCAAGGCAAACTCCTAAGACTGGGGTAATAGGCCCAATAGTTTGAATAATATCTCCACATATTCCAAACGATTTCTTATCGGCAGGGTGACCGGGTCCCGGTGACAGAACTATGCCATCAGGCTGCATTTTTTTTATATCTTTGATACTTATCTTGTTGTTGCGGAATACTACTGGGTCTGTTGACAACTTTCCAAATAATTGAGCAATATTATATACAAACGAGTCATAATTATCAATTATCAAAATCTTTTTCATACTACAGCACTCATTATTCTGGATTATCTCTCGATGTTAATTTTCAACACTATTGATATTTAATGTTTATAATAAAACTCAAATATACTTTCTCTTAGTGGCAATTTTCAGTATATGGTTCACACATACAATGACTTGTTTTAACGCGCTTTTATAATACATTAAATAATCCATTAATTCCACTAAAAACATTGAGAAATGGTAAGAGTATTCATAAACGGATATGGAAATATTGGTAGGAGACTTGCATCTGCGTTTTCTCATGACAAGGAGATTCAGTTTGTTGGTATAGGAAAATATTCTATAGATAATAAAGTTGATGAGGCTTTTTCAAAGAAATTTCCGGTTTATGTACCTGAGGAGAAAGTACCCGAGTTCAAAGGAAAGGGATACGACATATCTGGCACCATTCCAGATGCGATTAAAGGATCTGATCTTGTAATTGATGCCGCCAAAGACGGATTTGGTTATAGTAACAAAGTAAATTTCTATGTCCCTTTGAATAAGCCTGCGATTTTTCAGGGTGGCGAAGATAGAACTGGTGAAAAAAAAGTGGCCGACATTATTCATAATTCGAGGATAAATTATGATAAGGTTACAAATCAAAAGTATGTCATTCAGGGCAGCTGTAATGTTTCAGGCATGGGTAGAATCATGCAACCAATGATTGAAAAATTTGGGGATAAAATTCAGAGATACGATGTCACACTAATCAGAAGATGGGCAGATTTGGAGGATAAGAAGGAAGTAAGGGATTCTATTGAGTGGGACAAGAATCCACATCATCAGGACGATGTTAAATCGTTCCTGCCGTCAGTAAAACTATACGTTGAAGCTTACAAGGTCCCTTCTAGGATGATGCATCTTCACCAAATGATAATTAGGTTCAAAGATAAAGTACCCTATTTTGATTCAATGTCTGATATTTATCACGATGAATTCGGAGTTGCTGTCCTTGCGCATGCAAAGGGAACTGCAGACATTCGACTCAAAGCACGCGAGTTGGGGTTTGAACATGACGATACCAATATGGTTCACATTCATGAAGAAACAATGAGAAAGAATGACGATACTCTAAAAATTCTCTATTCAGATGATCAAACGGGTATTGTGATTCCAGAAAACCACCTGTTGTTTCAATCGATGGTCTTAGGGAAGCCAAAGAAACAGGCGTATGAGCACACTGATTCCCTCTTTCAAATAAGTAAGAAAAGAGATTTGCTATTGAAACAATTCGGATGATAAAGCCCAATGAATAAAAAGTAAAAAACAGATGGGTTTGTAACGCGGACCATCTGTAATTACTTTTTTCATATGAAGGCGTTGGAAATTATCTTTACTGGTGAAGAAATTTACTCCTTTTTGAACCCCCGCAAAAAAAACTTTTTAATCATATTTGTTCACCTTATTGTGTTAGCTAGCGTGTGGGTTACTCGAAAGAGAGGAAACTCCTCCCTCATAACAGGCACTCAAATTAGCGATAATTAGGTGGAGACACCTGGCAACGGAACAGAAAGGAATCCAGTTGATAAAGAAAATGATGATGATGGTGAATAGCCTGAAGATGTCAATACTGGAATGAAACCGCCGACCTGAGTGGAGCAAGGACAAAAAGGGGTGAACATTCCTGTATGATCCCAGGTTGTCCGCTCAGTGGAATCCCACTTAAAACAAAAGGAGGGTTACAGCTAGCAAACACTTTTTTATTTATATTAGCCGCATTTGGTCTCTCTAAGGAAACACAAGTTTAAACCATAAAGTTATCCGAATTATTTTTCTAAATAGTGTGGACTTGTCTAATACTCACAAAAGATACAAAGAAAGTTGATAATGAACCACTCGTTTGACGAACGGAATCCCAATTATTTTTGAAAAAATTGACTCTGCTAACTGTGGAAGAATAAAATAAGAATTAGATGACATGTAATCAGATTATTTTCTTGCTTTCCACAAGACCAATACTGATATAGCTGCCATCATGCCTCCAAGTATTCCTAGTACCTGGATTGGAAAGCCCCCTGTTGCAGTTGAAGTTCCCTCTGGAGCGTTTTCTGAAACAAACGCAATTTCAGAGTTCCCGCTTTTAGTCACAGTTGCAAATCCAGCAATTTGAATTTGTCCACTTGGAGGTGGAGTACTAGAATGAATGCGTACACTCGCCCCATCGATTGTTGCAGTACCATCAGATTCCTTTGCTTCCATTACTCCTTCTCTGAAACTGCTCTCACCTAGCGAGAATATTGAAACAACCCTAGCGCCTCCCAATTCTTGAAATCCTGAACCGGCAGATGAAGCCTGACTTCCAGTGGGATCAAACAAAAAGTGCCAACGCTCCATCGGTGTGGAAATATCTTCAAAATTAAACAATGGTGTTCGGAATATTTCGGCGGCCTCTGACGAATTAAGCTGCTGCACTATTTCTGGAAGTTTAACTTGAATTAGACTCAATGGATAATTAATACTGACGTTACCAATGTCTGGTACCTGAAGTGTTAGAGGTCTTGAAGTATGAAATCCTCTCCAATCTAAATCAACCAGAGAATTTGTAGAACCTGAATTATTGCTGGGTAATGTAAATCCAGTTATGATTGGTGTGAATACTATCTTGTATGACATTATCAATCGATCGCTGCTGCCCTTCAGCGTTCCCGTATAGTCAATTGTAGCATTTTCGATATTAATAGGACTTTGTTTTTCCGTAAAAATATCCCTGTTTATTCCAGATATTAATTCTGCCATCCCTGGTGTTGAAACATTTGCTTTAAATCTCACATTTTCATTGATTGTGGACAATTTTTTTGCCAACTCGCTTCCCTGATCAAATTGTATTGTAATAAATCGACTAGCTGTGAATATTGGTTCAGCTTCATTCTGTTGAGGTGATAAGACAGTAGTCATTTGAACAGCATAAGAATTTGATACAATAGAAGAAACTGTGAATGTTATCAAGAAAATAACCATAATGGATCTGAAACTATTCACAGGGTAGAAACTGATTCAACCTGCTTATAATCTTTATCGAATTCATCAGTAGTTCTAGGATTCATTCTTGTAACAAAATCAGTCATTAATGCACATTATTTCTCTAATTTGATAGCCCAGTTTTTAGGAAAATTTAAAAAAGTTGCAGCCACAACAAGAGTGTTCTTTTGTATTGATCACACTATTAGCTGGAGGGACAGGATCGGTAAAGATAGCCCGAGGACTTTCAAAAATTTCAGGGGATTTGGCCATCATTTCAAATATCGCTGACAACTTCTGGTTATACGGATTGTACCTCTGTCCTGATATTGATACCATAACATACGGTCTTGCCGACATTCTAGACAAAGAAAGAGGATGGGGCATAGCAGGCGATTCATTCATGTTTTTAGAACAAATGAAAACACTTGGACAAGAGTATTGGTTTAAGATTGGAGACCGTGATTTAGCATTACATCTTGTAAGAACCAACTTACTAAAGGAGGGAAAATCATTGTCATCAATTACAGAATGGATTCGAAAAAGATTCTCAATATCTACTGTTATCATGCCTGCTTCTGATAGTCACATTGAGACAAGGATAGAGACTATACATGGGGACACGCATATTCAAGAATATTGGGTCAAAAATCATGCGGAACCGGAGATAAAGGGAATAAGGTATGATGGCATTAAGCAAGCAAATGCAAATATCAAGGCCGTGAAGCTTATCAGAAATTCTGATCTAATCGTAATTGCACCTGGAAATCCCATTTCCAGTATTGGCCCGATTATCTCATTGCCATCAATTCGTAAGGAACTTGAATCAAGAAAACGTGACGTTGTGGCAATTAGTCCTATAATTGGAAATTCTGCTCTTAGTGGCCCGGCTTCAAAGTATATGGAGGCAATGGGTATTGAATCATCTCCATACGGAGTTGCTTTGTATTATAAAGATATTACCTCGAATCTCTTAATCTCTGAATTTGACTCGAAGTATGAGAAGAAAATTCACAACCTAGGAATCAAAACACACAAAACCAATATAGTTATGCAAAATGTAGTAGATGAAATCCAATTGTGCAACTACATTATCAACAAATTCAACAGTGGTTGAATGACATATGAAAGTCGTAGCGTTAATACCTGTCAAGAGATTTGAATCAAGCAAGTCAAGATTGGATCTCACTAGTAATCAGAAAATTGTACTGACGGAATTAATGCTAAAAAACACAATTGTTAATTTAACAAAATGCAAGAGTATCTCAACCATAGTAACCATCTCGGCAGACGAAAGGGTTAGAGAGATTTCCAATCATTACAATATTGAGCATATAAATTCAAATGAAAAAGGTGTGAATTATGCGATTGAAGTAGGGGATGAATACTGTAAGGAAAAACAAGTACAATCAAACATTATCATCCCCATAGATCTTATTTTCATAAATTCATATGAGATTGAACTATTGTTATCAATGGCTAGAAAATATCAAAGATGTTCTATTATCGTTCCTTCTATGAGAATGGATGGTACCAATCTATTATTAAGAAAGCCTTTTAACTTGTACGAAACTTCCTATGATAACAACAGCTACTCTGAGCATGTGCAATCTTCAAAAAAGAATAGTGAGCGAACGATCATAATTAATTCTATAAACCTTTCAGAAGATCTGGATACTATTGATGATCTTAAAAGAATCATAGCACAACCAACTAACAAACTTTCTCATTTAATCTCCAGGATAACAAATGTTATAGGATAATGGATTGTAGGTGAATACGAATCTAAAGTATTTGATAATTTCTGTAAATAGAAAAGCGATCAAGTAATGCTTGGCAGAGCTGTTTTGGTAAGCTTGGAAATTATTCCATTAAAAGCAAAGTTCACAATCAGAAACCATCCCCACAAATAAATTTGTCCTGCTTGCCTGCAAACTCCCTTATGTGTTCCGTCCGGGTTTTTTTGCAAGTCATTTTTTACATGGTCTTCATTACAAGTTATCCACGGTATTTCTGGATGTATCGGAGATAGCGCTACTACTCCCCCAAAAATATAAGGAAAAACAAGAATCCATAACATAAATGAAGGTATCATGTAAATGAACATGGGTTTCATTTGCTGTTGCTGAACCTCTAGATTCATCTTATTTACATATGCTTGTTTCTTCTTTAGTTCAGCAATCAGAGCCTTGTCCTGCTTCTTAACAGCAGCCATCATCTGTTTTCTAAACTCAACTGACTCTTTCATAATTTTACTCATTTTTTCAATATCAGTAGTTTTCTTTCTAAGCATAGCAAACGCTATGTTCAAACCAATGGCTATTAGCGCAGCAATAATCATAGAGGAAAATGAAAACGGCAATGGGGCATTTTCATTGTAGTGAGTACTCCACAGAAGCTGCATTATAATCAAGCCAAAATCCATTCAGAATTCACCATGAAACCTATATGATTCAAAAAGAAATGAGATAAGAGCGGCTTATAAGGATTTCAATTAAAGAAGAACACGAATGAGTTATAGAGATTTAAAGAAAATAAAAAGTGTATGGGGTTACTGTTCGCGTTTTAACCTACTGAACCTTCCATCTCTAGCTTTAGCAATCTGTTCAATTCTACTGCATATTCCATTGGCAGCTCTTTTGTGAATGGCTCCATAAAGCCACCGACTATCAATGACAGGGCGTCAGATTCTGAAAATCCTCTGCTCATCAGATAGAATATCTGGTCCTCACCAATCTTACCAACAGTAGCTTCGTGAGATATTGTAGCATCATCTTCGTTAACTTCAACATAGGGGTAAGTGTCAGTTCTTGAGTTCTTGTCAAGAAGTAATGCATCACATCGAACATTAGATTTTACACCTGTAGCGCCTTTTGCGACATGTAACAATCCCCTATATGTAGTTCGGCCCGCATCTTTACTGACAGACTTGCTCGTAATCCTGGAAGTTGTGTCCGGAGCAAGGTGTACTGCTTTTGCACCAGCATCTTGATGTTGTCCACTTCCTGCAAAGGCTATTGAAATTACTTCCGCATGTGCTCGTTTACCAAGCATGTAAACACCTGGATACTTCATCGTTAATTTGCTACCGAGATTTCCATCAATCCATTCAACCGTTGCATTCTCGTATGCATATGCTCTCTTTGTGACCAGGTTGTAAACGTCTTTACTCCAATTTTGAATAGTAGTATACCTTATTTTTGCTCCCCTTTTTGCTATTAGTTCTACTACTGCTGAATGAAGAGACTCAGTAGTATAAACAGGTGCAGTACATCCCTCTATATAGTGGACTTCCGCACCTTCATCGGCTATAATGAGAGTTCTTTCAAACTGGCCAATATTTTCTGCATTGATTCTAAAGTATGCTTGGAGTGGAAGATCAACCTTTACATTTCTTGGAACATATATGAAAGATCCACCAGACCACACTGCACTATTTAATGCAGCAAATTTGTTATCCTCGGGAGGAATAACCTTACCAAAATGCTTCTTTAAAATATCAGGGTATTTCTTTACAGCAGTATCAGTATCTGTAAATATCACTCCCTGTTTTTCTAAATCTTCGCGGAGATTATGATAAACAACCTCTGATTCATATTGTGCGCCTACTCCAGCCAAAAACTTTCTTTCTGCTTCAGGAATTCCTAATTTTTCAAACGTGTTCCTTACTGATTCTGGAACATCTTCCCAATTCTTGCTTTGCTTGTCAGATGCTTTTGCATAGTAGTAAATATTCTGAAAGTCAATATGAGATAGATCCCCGCCCCAGTTCGGCATGGGTTTGCTGAGAAAAACTTCATAAGCTCGTAATCTAAATTCTCGCATCCAGTCAGGCTCATCCTTTAATTTGCTAATTTCCTCTACTGTTCCCCTTGAAAGTCCCTTTTTACTCAAATATACGTAAAGTTCAGTAGAATCCTTAAAGTCGTATTTGCTGTAGTCCATATTCAGATCTGAGGTCATTATAAATTATAACGTCGTTATTGTATATATACTATATGATATTTCAGATAAAGCTAAATTGCCCGTCCATAACAGGATAATTTGATTCAAGTCATAGTATGGAATGATTAAATAAAGATAATCCCTCAAATCCATTGTTCGTATCTGGTGCGGCTAATTGATAGTAGACCTTAACATAAACAACAAAAAAGCTGTTGTGATAGGAGGTGGTACCGAAGGTTTACGCAAAGTGCACGGATTGTTAGATCAAGGGTGCGAAATAACCGTAATTACTTCCAGATTAAATAAGGAACTCAGAAGGATGAGCGATGATCAAAAAATAAAATTAGTGAAAATGAGGATAAAGGACGCGTCTGTCCTAGACAAATTCAATGATATTTTCTTGATATTGGCTGCAACTGATGATAGACAGTTAAACAGAAAACTAGTGGAGAAAGGAAGGACCATGGGAGCATTTGTTTATGCTGCCGATGATCCACCAATAAGCGACTTTTCATATACATCTCTTGTTAACATTGAAGGATTAGTACAGGTGGCAATATCGACCTCTGGTAAAAGTCCGATAATGGCAAGGAAAATTCGGATGAAGGCCGAAGGAATGCTGAATAAGATTATTAGTGAATCAGATATTAGCAACATAGTACTACAGGAATTTGCGCGTAAGTTGGCAAAGGAAAAAATAAGTACTGTAAAAGAGCGAAAGGAATTCTTATATTCACTAATAAAAGATAAAAATATCCAGTATTTGTTAAGATCAAACAAGCTGGACGAAGCAAAAATGACTGCATTATATATGTTGAAAAATTGGGGAGAAGCGAGTAAAAATTGAGTCCAGAAATTACGGATGAACTGAAATTATTGAACGTACGAGTAACTCATAAAAAGTCCCCGATTCATGTTCTTGAAAAATTTACATTCAAAGATATAGGTGATGCATATCGGGAATTCCTTACGAGCAATGGTATAAGAGAATGTGTTATTATTCAAACATGTAATAGAGTAGAGGTATTTCTCGCTTTAGAAAAGATCGATATTGATAATATTTTTGAGACATGGAGAAAGAATACCGAAAACGGAGATTTGTCTTTTGAATATGCTGAAGTAGATCAGGGTAAAGGCGCTATTAATCATCTCCTCAGACTTACATCAGGTCTTGAGTCATTGGTGGTGGGAGAAGATCAAATTTTGGGACAGGTTAAGAAGTCTTTTGAATATTCTCGTCAAAACTGCTATGTTGATTCATTTCTCCCCATAATTTTTGAACATGCAATAAAGGTTGGAAGTAGAGTTAGGACCAATACTGGTTTGAATAAGGGAAGCGTATCCGTAGGATCTATGGCGGTTAATCTTGCAGAAGAACATTTTGATGATTTTCAGAATAAGAAGGTCCTACTAATTGGTACTGGTGAGGGAGCTACCCTTGTCGCAAAATCACTAAAGAAGAGACAAGTAAACTTTGATGTTGCAAGCAGGACCTATGAAAGGGCCAAATCATTTTGCAGAACTGTCGGGGGAAACCCGGTAAATTTTGAAGATGCTCTTAATAATTTTGAAAAGACTAACATTATTTTTGTCTCTACAACAGCTCCTTACAACTTGATAACCTATGAAAGAATATTCAATTGTGCCAAGAAAGATAGTGGAATGATGATATTTGATCTTTCAAATCCTAGAACTGTGGATGACAAGATTGCAACAATACCTGGAGTAAAATTAGTCAACATAGATCAAATTGCAGAAATAGTAGACCGAAATTTGAGCCGCAGACGAGAAGAAGTAAGATTGGCTGAAGAAATGATCCAGGGTGGAATGCAAAATATGGATCTGCTATTTAGAAAAATCAAAGCAGAACCTTTTGTGGTATCAATATTCAAAATTGTGGATGAAGTTAGAAATAGAGAACTGTCAAAAGCAGTTAGATTGCTCGGAATTAAGAAAGGAATGAAAGAATATGAAATAATGGAGCAATTATCATTTGCAATAGTTGAAGGTATTCTTTCTACACCAATGAATAACTTTAGAAAGGAAATTGGGAAGACAGAAAAGAATGAAGATGTCCTCAACATTGTATCAAGGATTTTTAATTATGAACCAAAATGAAGCACCTGAATCTGATGGGTTTCCAAAAGTAAGGTTAAGAAGATTACGACGGACACCGGCTATAAGAGATTTGTTACAGGAAACAAGATTATCAATAAAGGATCTTGTTTGCCCAGTTTTTGTTCAAGAAGGAATACATGAACCGAAAGAAATTGAATTGATGCCCGGAATTTTTAGGGTACCATTAAAGAATCTATTCAGAGACATCCAAGAATTATATGATCTGGGTTTGAGAACATTTTTAATTTTTGGAATTCCAAAAATTAAAAATGATAAAGCCACCAGCGCATATAGCAAAGATGGAATTGTTCAACAATCTATAAAATCCTTAAAACAAAACTTTGGCGAAAAAATTGTAACTATAACAGATGTGTGCCTTTGTCAATATACCGCACATGGACATTGTGGGATTATTAGGAACAATGTTGCCGATAATGATACAAGTTTGAAAGTTCTAGACAAGGTAGCAACCAGCCACGCCGAAGCTGGAACAGATTTTGTAGCTCCTTCTGCAATGATGGACGGGCAGGTAAAAAGCATTCGAAATGCACTGGACAATACCAATTTCACCAATGTAGGAATCATCGGTTACTCGGCTAAATTATCTTCGAATTTGTATACTCCTTTCAGAGACGCATCTCATTCTACCCCCGAATTTGGGGATAGGAAGACTTACCAAATGCCGTTTCATAATACAAATGAAGCACTACACGAGATTATGATGGACATTAAAGAAGGTGCTGACATGGTAATGATAAAGCCAGCATTGCCCTATTTGGACCTGATCTACAAGACAAGACAATCTACATTATTACCAGTATGTGCATATAGTGTATCAGGCGAATACTCGATTGTAAAGGCTGCCGCCATGGAGGGTTGGGTTAATGAAGACGAAGTAGTGATGGAATTTATTACCAGTATTAAAAGGGCAGGGGCGGACATTATAGTATCATATTATGCCAAAAGAGTTGGAGAATTATTGAACAAGTTCTAAAGATACAATTATAACAGTTACGAAATCATCAATCAGTGTTTGTCGGCTTCTCTATTTAATAGAGCAAAAAAAATAATTCCGGGCGGTGTTAATAGTCCGGTTCGTTTCTACGAACCGTATCCTTTTTTCGCCGCATATGGGAAGGGTTCTAAAATTATTACTGAAGAGCATGATACGCTTATTGACTATTGTCTTGGATACGGATCAGTATTATTGGGACATGCGTATCTTGATGTGATAAACGCTGTAAAAGCACAATTAGATAAGGGCAACATATTTTGTGTTCCTACAGAAAAGGAGATCAGATTGGCCGAGTTAATTATTGAAATGATTCCTAATATGGAAATGGTGAGGCTGATGAATACGGGATTAGAATCAACCATGCACTCAATAAGATTGGCGAGAGCTTTTACAAAGAAAAAAAAGGTTGTTAAATTTGACGGATGTTATCACGGCGCATATGATTACGTCTTAGTTAGTCCTGGTTCAAGCGCTTCAAGTGCTTCTCATCAAGGCAATTTACAAAGTTCAATGAAAGAAACTTTGTTATTGCCATACAATGACATTGGCGCCATAGAGGATGTGGTGAAACAAGATGAGGATATCGCATGCATAATTGTAGAACCGGTTTTGGCTAATATGGGATTGGTATTACCAATGGCGGATTATCTCAGCAAACTTAGGAAGATAACTGAAAAAGAGGAAATTGTGTTAATTTTTGATGAGGTTGTGACTGGGTTCAGAGTATCTCCCGGAGGTGCATCAGAATATTTTGGCGTAACCCCAGACATCATTACGCTTGCAAAGTCAATAGGGAATGGTTTTCCACTTTCGGCCATTGTTGGAAAGAAAAAGATAATGGAATTGTTATCACCAAAAGGAACTGTATTTCAGGGAAGTACATACGCAGGCAATCCGACTTCTGTAACCGCAGGTATAGCAACTCTGGAAAAGTTAAAGAATTTGAAAAATGACTTGTATCCAAAGCTTTCGCGATTCTCTGATACACTAACAATTGGAATCAAGGACCATATAAAAGATCTAAAAATTGGAGCAAGTGTAAATCACATCTCGTCCATGTTCCAACTTTTTTTCACACATGAACAGATCAAAAATGCGTCAGACGTTAGAAAATCAAATCAATTACACTACAAGAAATTATTCAGTGAGTTACTAAAATCAGGTATATTCATACCTCCATCGCAATTTGAAACCTCTTTTATTTCCTATTCTCATGATGATGACGATATTGACAAGACAATGGAAGCGTTTGCCAAAGCATTGAAAAAAGTGAAAGAGATTGAATGACAATTATAGGGTTGCTACCCGCGGTAGCAAACTGGCATTAATACAAACTGAAATATTGAGTCGCAGTTTGCGCAGCATATTCCCATCAATGAATTGCGATATCATTAGAATAAAATCGATGGGCGATATTAAGAGGACTAAAATCTTATTCTCAGTCAATGAAAAGGGGATTTTTGAAAAGGAGGTAGACAAGGCAGTCCTAGAAGAAAGAGCAGATTTTGCAGTCCACAGTATCAAAGACATACCAACTGAACTGGATGGCGATTTAGTTATCGCGTCAATATTAAAACGTGAAAGTCCAAACGATGTATTAATTGGAAAATCTAAAACGAAGCTCGAGCAACTGCCAAAAAACTCTCGGGTTGGGACCAGCAGTTTAAGGCGGGCTGTACAAATAAAAAGGAAAAATCCAGACGTTACTGTGATACCGATTAGAGGTAATGTTGAAAACAGAGTAAAAAAATGCATCAATGGTTCTTTCGATGCCCTCGTCCTTGCAGAGGCGGGACTAAAAAGACTTGAACTGGGTGACCAAATAATTCAGAGGTTCAGCTATCGGGAATTTGTTCCGGCACCGGGCCAAGGAGCCATAGGAATTGTATGTAGAAAAGATGACAAAAAGGTACTTGGTGTATTGCAAAAGATTGAAGATAAGTCAACAAGAATTGCAATCGATGCAGAGAGGTCATTGATACAATACCTGAACGCAGGTTGTAGATTTCCAGTTGGCGCCATAGCAATACCAAATTTAAGAACAAAAAGAATTACGTTACATGCATCTGTATACTCTGCAGATGGTTCTCAGTCTATAAACGTAAAAAAATCCGATGTAATATCAAACGCAGTTAAAGTTGGAAAGGAAGTGGCAAATGATTTACTCTCACGTGGAGCAGGAGATTTTGCTCATGAGTGGCGAGAGGCACTAGAAAAATGGATCATTCAGTGAAACCAAAAGGTAAGGTGTATATTTGTGGCGCAGGGCCTGGCGATCCGAATTTGTTGACTCTAAAAGCTGCCAAACTTTTGTCAACTTGTGATGTTATTCTTTACGATAGATTAGTAAATAAAAGAATTATAGAGATGGCTTCGCAGCATTCAAAGAAGGTGTATGTTGGCAGAGAATCAGGAGATCCGACTACTAATCAACTCAATACAAACGAACTTATGTTAAAGTTTGCCAATGATGGAAAAAAAGTGCTCCGATTGAAAGGCGGTGATCCATTTATTTTTGGACGGGGTGGTGAAGAAGCTGAATTTTTGTCAAAAAATCGCATACGATTCGAAATAGTTCCGGGAGTCTCTTCGCTTAATGGGGCTTCCGCATACGCTGGAATACCGTTAACTCATCGGGATTATTCTTCTTCCGTGGTCATACTTACAGGTCATGAGGCAATAGATAAAAAAAAGTCGTCGATAAGGTGGAAAGCAGTAACCAGAGCGGCTGATACAATAGTAATTTTCATGGGATTAGAACAGCTACGAGATATTATTTCAAATTTGACTAGCGCAGGTTTAAATAAAAATACCAAAATTGCAATTGTTCAAAATGCCACATCTAGCGTACAGCAGGTAATAACAGGTAGTTTACAGAATATTGAAAGTAAAGTCAAATTGAAAAAAGTTCAATCACCGTCAATAATTATTGTAGGCAATGTTGTCGGAATTCAAAAGAAGATACAATGGTTTCCACCAGATCCTTAGAATATGAGAAATATTAATCCTAAAATGGTAATCCTAATACTTGTATGAGAAGCGAATTTTATAATGTCGTTGAATAAAATTTTCATTAACAAAGTAATAGCTATTACTAGAGGAGAAAAAAATAATACTGAATTTATACGTAAAGTGAAGCAGGAAGGAGGCATTCCAATTTCTTTACCAACAATGAAATTGATTCCTATCGAGTCACATGATTTCTGTCAAAAATTCTCCGATATTTCCTCCAAAAAGTACGAATACTACATGTTCATGAGTCCTAGCTCAGTTGAAGTGTTCCTCAAAATGGTTAAAGAAAATAATCTGAGTCACATTTTAGAGGAACAATTAATGAAAAGTAAAGTAATTGCAATAGGTCCATCAACAAAACAAAAACTAGAATCAAATAATATTTCAGTCGCTTGGATGCCAGATGATTATTCATCATCGGGTCTTTTGGAGCTAATGAGAAAGCTCTCCCCAAAGCCGGGAGCTCGCATATTGTCGCCAAGAAGCGGTGCTTCTAATTCATTTATGAAGGTAAAACTAAATTCAATTGGGATTATCTTGGATGAATTTCATGTATACTATCCTCAAATAGAAACATTAGATCAGATTTGGGTAGATTTTTCCAAAAAAATTAGCAACAATCGAATAGACGTATTGATATTTACTAGTCCCTCGGCAGTTCGATATTTTTTTTCAATAATGCATCAAGTACTTTCAAATTTCATTGAGTACTTTCAGAATATTGACGCAATAATAAGTATTGGCCCTAACACGACAAAAGAGTTAATCTCAAGAAATGTGGCATCAGTTGAATCCGAAGAGCATACAATTAACGGAACACTTCAATTGGCTAAGCGAATTCTCTCTAAAGACTGATCACACTTCATCTCCTTTCCAAAAATACGATTAACAACAAAGGTTTATTGAACGAGATTATTAGATATTATTTGATAAAGGCAATTGTCCGAAGATGGTAATGAAGAGTCATTTGATATTGATACAATGAGTGAAATTGGTCCTGCAACTATGACCTCATTAAGGCAAGCGGGATTCAAAACCATCAAGGACATTGTTATTAGAGGTCCTACAGATATTGCTGAGGCCACAGGAATAACAATGGATAAATGTACAACATTGTGCAATAGGGCAAGGGAGATATTAGAAGAGAGTGGTGTTTTTGATAAACCCTTTATCACCGCAAATCAAATTTATGAAAAAAGAAAAGCAGAGTATCGGATAACCACTGGTTCAAAAAATTTCGATGAGTTGCTTGGTGGTGGAATAGAAACTAGAGCAATTACTGAATTATATGGAGAATTCGGAACTGGAAAAACCCAGATCTGTCATACTCTTTGTGTTACTGTTCAGCAAAATGAAAAACATGGAAATTTGTCTAAAGCACTCTACGTTGATACAGAAAACACGTTTAGACCTGAGAGAATCTCAGATATTGCGTCCGCACGAAAAATTGATCCCAGTATTGCTCTTGAGAATGTCATTGTTGCAAAAGCATACAATTTCTCGCATCAGGAGGTGATTATTCAGGAATCGCCAGATATCATTAATTTGCACAATATAAAAATCATGATTGTAGATTCGATAGTATCGCACTATAGAGCAGAGTTCCTAGGGAGATCAGTTTTGGCAGAAAGACAGCAAAGAATCAACAGGCTGTTACACATCCTGTTAAGAATTGCCGAAACATGCAAAATAGCAGTGGTGATAACAAACCAAATACAATCTTCACCAGACGCCATTTTTGGTGACCCCAACAAAGCT
>DATIFZ010000039.1:0-2228 GCA_035454925.1 Nitrososphaeraceae archaeon | reverse complement strand
AATGTCCTTAATAAAGCTAATGAGAGATCATTGCTAGAGGCTACTTTATCTCCCGTGCTTAATTCAAGCTCATCTCCTAAATCAAAACCAGTCGTGTCAGGGTCATCTGCTATTACTCCTGCAAACATATACGGATGTATTTTGCAAGTAAAAACATACAATCCAGGCGTTTCAAGTTTTACTATGCCACCTCCAGAGTATGCAGTAATTTGATCGAATGGCATGTGTGGAGGTAATGATATCTGGTTGATCTTCTGGTTAGAACTTACTTTCCCGATATGACTGCTTATAGTTTGCATAGGCATATTGTTTGCTTCTGACGGCCATAAAAGACTGGTAATAGTATGTACAGCATTAGTATCGTCCATTATAAAGTGTACGGTTCCCCCTTTCTCTACTACTCCAAATGATTCTGTTGTATCTTTTAATGCTATAAGTTCTCCTTTTTCGTCTTTTATTTTTATTTCTCCGCCTATGTTCTTGAAGTATCTTCCTGGATCATCTGTTATAGAAAATGTTATGAAGTTGCCTTGTTCGGTTGGTCCTGGATCAAGTGGAGACGCACCAGGTATACTTTTGGTGAAACTCCCAACAGGCCCTACCTTAAATGTACCCATCATTCCAGCTTCCATGTGAGCAAATACATGACAGTGATATTGCCAATTGCCAATTCCTACTTTGTCGCCTGCTTCAACTATGAAGGAGTGACTCTGATATGGAGAAATCAATTTTGTATCAATAATGTTTGCTGTTCCCGGATCCAGCCATCTGTGAGCATGAAGGTGGAAGGTATGTTGATGTGAGGCCCCTAACACATGGAACCGGACCAACTGATTCAAATCTGCTCCTAATGTAGGATTTGTCCATAACGGTTTTTGATTATGCTTGGAATCAATCTCTTGACCCCAAAAAGTAGAACCCACCATGAACAGAACATATTGTTTCTCTAGATCTCTTAGATCAACTGATACAATTTTGCCGTTTAACTGTGCTGGAACTTTATCATATGGATCAACAATTATAGCACCAAATAATCCTAAAGTTCTAAAATTCTCACCGTAATACTCGAAAGTTCCAGGTGATTTTGCTTTTATTTGCTGTACTTTTTGGGACCCGTTCTGATCTATCGAAGTGAGGATCAGCAAATCCCCTTCGTGAATTTCTAATGTAGGACCAGGGATGGTAGGAAAATCAGGATACCTAGATGTTAAATCAGTCACTGAGTCCTCGTCCCTGACTAAATGTTTTTTCATAATATAACCATATTGTCCGTTTGGCAGTTCCTTTGATTCGATAGTTACCTCATGAATTATGACATTTTCAGAATTAGATTCAATATTATCCTGAAATGATTTTTTATCATCATAGTATTTTATTTCAGAATCTTGGTTTGTGTTCTTGAAAGGAACATGGTATCCCATCTCGTCTTTCATCTTTTCTTCGCTAGTTGCTTCAGCAATCTGTATTATAGGATGTGTCCCACCAATTTTTATTTGACCAGTATTTCCTTTTCCATCCATTATGTCAAGTTTGTTTACATTATTTTGTGTCCCAATTGTTAATGTAGAGGACAGCAGTATCACTGCAAATAAAATCATGATGATATTATTTTTTAATTTGTTCATCTTTAATTTACAACTCCTTGCAATGGTGATTTTCCAGCAAAACTTTTTCCAACACTATCTACCTTAAACGATCCTTTCATTCCCGATAGAAGATGGGATGTTATAGTGTCCCTATATTCAGCAATACCATTTTTGGCCTGAATAGTGAAAACATGGTTTTCGAGAGGTCCGAATTTTTTATCTTTGATTATCTGCGCTGTTCCAGGCTCAAGCCATTCATACCCCGTTAATGAAAAGATATGAAAATCAGTACCCATTCCATATAAATGGAATCTTATCAAGTCACCATCTTTAGCACCGATAGTTGGATTTTCCCATAATGCTGTTCGAATGGCGTTATTCTTGTAATCTATTTCGTCACACCAAAAAGCATCATCGGTAACATAGCAGAAGACATCCTTAGCAATATCGGCTATGTTTACCTTAGTTGGAACTCCGTTAACCAAGGCCACAGTTTTTCCAGTATGGCTCTCAATTACAAGATTACCAAACAATCCGAATGTTTCAGAACCATCAATATAAATTCCTGCAGGATTTAGACCAAGTGCATGATCATGATAAGGCCATGTACCAGCTGTTCCGGGACCAGCGGTGTAATGATAT
>DATIFZ010000038.1:0-32462 GCA_035454925.1 Nitrososphaeraceae archaeon | reverse complement strand
AAAAAAAAGTGAAAAGAATGAAAGTAAACAGGATATTGGATCAAATAATCTTGCAATTTTATCATGATCGTATTCAAAGTAACAATTGAAGCGTCCAAGTATAACTAGACTAGTGATTATTTTTTGTAGTCACTTAATACGTCTCTGTATCTTACATCTCTATAGGCAATGTACTTTACATATTCGCCATAAGTCATTTCTAGACTGCAGAATTGACACTTGACAAAGCTAAAATCATCTGAAAGCTCTGCAGGTTTCCTGCAATCTGGACAAACTATCTTCATAATATAATTAACCAAAAACTGGCAAATAAGCGTTGTCCGTCTGTCCGAATTATGTTATATTGCTTTTACTTGCTTGACAATTGGTTGTCTTGCCTTTCGAAATACCCTAAATCCACAGATACACTTTATTTCAGGAAGTTTAGAGAGTTCTTCATTAGAAACAGGAGTACCGCATCGCATGCATTCGTAAATAACATTTCCTACAGAATTTTCACTTGGGATTGCGCTAGTGTCGCCTTCTCCCGTATTTTCGCTTGCCACAATCAATGTCTTATTGCATTGAAATTTAATTGTTTATCTTGATTTTGCAATAGGCTCTACATTTGACTATATTATGCACTGTCAATAGATTTGGCCGAATTCAGTTCAAGTTAATGATCTCTTAATCGCCGTGTGCATTTCTTTTATGCAGGCATCATGATTTCTTGGGTCGCTTTCCAATTTTCCACCAGAAGCAAAATTATGTCCACCGCCTTCAACAAGGAACGATGCTACTTTATTACATGAAATTTTGTCTGTATTCCGTCTGATACTTACTTTCCCCTCCTTATTGAAGAGCATCACCAGGTCAACTTTTATTTTGGAGAAAATTTCATTGGCAAACAGGCTTGCTTGAACAAGCGGGTATGTAAAAACAAATCCCACGTCAAATGAGTCCACTTTTTTAATTACTAATGTACTAAGGGACTTGTTTTTTTGAAAATCGCTCAATCTGGCGAATTTATTGTAATCAAACTGCATCTCATGGTCCCAAAATACTCCTATCGATGCTTTTCGAGCTAGAGATTCGAGTTTTTGTCTGGACCGTGAACTATTTCGGTAAAAATGGATTAATTCAGAGACTCTGGAATCGTGATTCTTGACATCAGTCATAAAATCAGAGATATGCGCTATCAGTTTCAGCTGCTTGGCAATTTTGCTCTTGTTCATTAGCCTTTCATACATTATTTCAGTTGCACATTTCTTTCCAGTGTGGTCGTGATACAATTTGATCAATTTTCGAATTAGCGCAAGGCTTTGTCTGTCCCAGGGATGATGATCGATCCAAAGTATAGACCACCTTCTTGTTTTCAGATACCCAATTGCATCTATGCATAATTGTGATACCCTCTCATCATTTATGCCAAGATCAGAAATAATCACAAGTCCGCCTAGAGTGTTCTTTGCTTCACATTTCAGATAAGCAAACATTCTTTTGAAATTATCCAGGCCGTAATTATAGAAAGAAACAGTAGCGTTGGGATATTTTATCAGGGCAACAGAAGCAGAATACATACCATCAATATCAGCTTCATGTGAGCATATTATTACACGCATTATTTCGATGTGATTTTGATCTGAATATGTATTTAGTGCCTTATCATTATCCCAATTTGACATCTAGTAATCACTGAAAATGATATGTCATTAACCAGCTGCACGAAGCCGAATTAGTGTCAAATTCATCATGAAAAGAGCTCCAAGAATAATTTTATATTTGATAGAATCTGTCAGATAATACATTACGCATTATGTACTACTCCATTGAAAAAAGAATATCTGCTAGGACTGTATATCTCATAGTTTTTTACATATCCGCTATTATGATGACCACTATTACGTTCTATGCGCTGTACCAGAGTATGATTGAATTTGCAGCCACCGGTAAAATAGTCATAGGAGAAATTCTCGTAAAAACAGAATTTCCATTTAAGGGACTCTCCAAGCTAGTTACCTATCTGATGATTGTTTCTGTAGTTTCATGGTACTGCGTTACCAAACTTGGTGGTGACAAAGTCAAAGAAATTTCCCCAGCTCTTCGTTCTCTCTTTCAGCTTATCGTGTTAGCAATTGTGGTTATTTCGCTATACGAATTTGTTTACAATTTTGTTGTATGGAGTTCGCTAATAACTATCAATGCACTTGGCGGAAGCATAAATTTGGACAGTATTAGTATTGCATATCCCAACCCTCAAACCCCTTGGAATTTGGTATTTGCCACCAAGATGTCTCTTGCAGCATTTTTAATATCTTCTCATGGGTTCTATATTATTTCAAAAAAGAGCAAGACGTAGCTCAAAAATACACTATCCTATACGCAGTGCAAGGCAAAATAATTGAACACAGTACACTTTAGGCAAAGTTATATGCCCGTTTTTTACTCACAAAATATAGTAAGATGGCTTCTACGGACAATACTAAAGACCAAGTTTCAGCCGAACAAAAAGTTAACGAGATGCTTCAGCAATCAAAAATTCTTGAAGCTTACATGAACGATATTTTGACAAAAGAATCGACAGTTAACAGACTAATTGCAGAAGCCCACCTGGCTTCGGAGGCAATTCAAGAACTATCATCTTCGACCAAGCAGGAAGAATCTCTTGTCCCAATTGGAATTGGTATTTATCTTAAAGTGTCTGTCCCCGCAGTAACTAATCTTCTAGTTAACGTTGGTTCGGGTGTTACTATTGAAAAGTCGAAAGAAAACACAAAGAATTATGTAGAGACAAAAATCAAGGAATTTGAGCTCGCATCAAAACAGCTACAATCACAGAAAGAGCAAGTAGCAATACGTATAAATCAACTCCAAAACGAAATAAACTCTGAAATTCAAAAATCACAACACTCCCAAGCTTAGTTAGAATCAGGTTGTTCTCCGTTTGTTTGAAAAATTAAAAAAAATATTCTCTGAAACCGCAAAGAGTCTTGGTCAAAAATCAATTTCTAAAAAAGAGATTGACACTATCTTTGACGAATTGCAGATAAGTCTAATGGAAAATGATGTGGCTCAAGAAATTGTGGACGAGCTGACAACCAAAGTAAAAACTGAAATACAGAATTTGAAATTGGAACGATCGGAGGATTCAGCGCAGGTAATAACAACAAAATTATATTCTTTTTTATCAGATTTATTTTTATCAACAAATAACAAGACAGATATCATTCAAACCATACTTGAGAAGAAGAGATCCAAAGCGGGACCATATTCTATTATCTTCCTTGGTATCAATGGAACAGGAAAGACTACCACCGTTGCAAAATTCTGTAAATTGTTGAGAGATAATGGTATATCAGTCGTGCTAGCAGCCGCAGACACACATAGAGCAGGGGCTATCGAACAGATAACACATCATGGTAACAATCTCCACGTTAAAGTAATCTCACAAAGATATGGAGCTGATCCATCTGCTGTGGCAAGGGATGCTTTGGAACATGCTCGAAAGAATTACATTGACGCTGTATTAATTGATACAGCTGGTAGGATGCAGACATCTAAAAATCTTATGGAGGAAGTTAGCAAGATAATACGAGTTATAAAACCTGATATGAAAATATTCGTTGGTGATTCCTTATCAGGTAACGATACTGTTAACCAGGCAAGAGAATTCTTTGAGTACACTAATTACGACGGGTCGATATTGACTAAAAGTGACGCTGATTCCAAAGGTGGGGCAGCTATTTCTATTGCTTATATAACTCGTAAACCTATTTTATATTTAGGAATAGGACAGGGATACGATGACCTGGCTGAATTTGATTACGACGCATTTCTTGATTCAATTTTCAAAGACAGATCATTTGAAAAAACCAACGACAACGTGAAAGAATCAAAAGATGATATTTTCGCACAAGAAACTTTGAGCTATCTTCCCAAAACAGAATCACAAACTGACAAAGATAAGATTGAAACTGTAGTCCCTGTTACCGATAAGGCTGTCGAATCTGATAAGTTGGTAGCACCTTCAACAATAGCCGCGACAACTAATCCTGTTGAGAGTGACAAGGATTTTAGTAGAAGTGAATTTACTAACGTTGAAAAGAAGATGTCCCATACAAGTAATAGCAACCCCAAAATTGAAGATAAATTAGTTGTGCAGAAAAAAGAAATAAAGGTAAAGAAGGGTTCCTTTTTGAGATTTTTCAAAGAGAAAGATGACAAGCAAGACGAAGACCAAAATGATGCAAATAAATTCAAACAAAATGAAGATGATGATATAAAAATAAAAAGAGATAAAGAAACAAGTAAGAAAATCGCTGAAAGCAAAAGTGAGGATGAAGTAGTATATTTAACTGATGATGATATAGATGATCTCAATAAATAAGAAATATCTAACCAGCATTGCCGATTTAAATGAGGAAGAGATCCTTAATCTAATTTTGTATGCAATCGAATTAAAAAAGAACCGTCATAATTGCAACAACAATTTGGAAAAACAAGCTTTGACGGGCAAAACTCTTGCATTGATGTTTGAAAAACCCTCAACTAGAACGCGATTGAGCTTTGAAACTGCAATGTTTCAATTGGGTGGTAATACCATTTATCTGAATTCTAATGATCTTCAGCTATCCCGAGGAGAATCAATCCAAGATACTGCCAAAACGATATCATTATACGTCGACTGTTTGGTGGCAAGAGTTTATTCCCATGAAACAATAGTACAATTGGCACAAAATTGTAAAATTCCAGTAATAAACGGATTATCTGATTTGTATCATCCATGCCAGATCCTAGCGGATCTGATGACCATATTAGAATATAAAAAGAGCTTTGGAGGATTAACGCTTTCATGGATAGGTGATGGAAATAATGTTTGTAATGATTTACTAATTGGATGCGCAAAAATGGGTGTTAATATCAAAGCTGCAATTCCAGAAGGATACGATCCGCCATTAGAGATACTTAAACTCGTAACACAGGAATCCAAATTAAAGGGCTCTGAATTTACTATTCTACGAGATCCCATAGAAGCAGTAAAAAATGCTGATATTGTAGTAACTGACACTTTTGTTTCTATAGGAAAGGAAAAAGAGGACGAAAAGAGAAGATCAACTTTTATTCCAAAATATCAAGTAAATGGCAAATTAATGAGCTACTCAAAGGACGATGCAATTTTTATGCACTGTTTACCTGCAAAAAGGGGTCAAGAAGTTACATCAGAAGTGATGGATGGAAGCAAATCTGTTGTTTGGGATGAGGCAGAAAACAGATTGCATGTTCAAAAATCACTTTTGACAAGTATCCTTTCCTATTGATATTTCATGTCGGAATAGGAATGGACCATGTCTTTCCTTTGAGATAAGGCTGGAATAGTAAAGAAATTGATACTATCTAATATTTTCTTGGTGTCGAGTTAAATTATATTATCAAAAACTCCTAAAGCGAATCTCAAGGAAATTGTTGTTAGGAAATTATTGCTGATCAGAATGATCCACATCCGTATGTAAATGGTCATTCATCCGTCGTGTTTATTGCTATTTGAGATTTGAGTGCGTCGTTATTCGCTCAATTGCATTTTTTATGTTCTCTTTTACTAGATCTATACTATCCTGCATTTTCTGAACAACATTAGAATATCCTTGTAATAGTAACTTGCGTTTCCTTATTATTCTAGTCTGTTCTTTTGGATTTGGAGAACCTTGAGAATGGCGGACTCTTATAGATTTCTTGGAGTCAATCTCGCTAATTGTTTTAATTAGTTTGTCTGCGGTGATATTGGCTTCCATTTTGGACAAGATCTCTTTGATATCGCTACTTGATATCGATTTGAAAGGTATCTCGTCGTTCTTACTTACAGAGAGATTAACTAGCGCACCAACCAATTTGTGAGCGGTTCTAAATGGCACTTTGTATCTAGTAACCAATACTTCTGCGACGTCCAGAGATATCGCATAACTTGCGTTTGACGCTCTTCTCATTACATCTTTTTTTACTGTTAGATACTGAATGATTTCTTTCATAATATCCAGAGACGATACTACTAATTCGACAGAATTCCAAAATGGAATCTTTGTATCCTGCAAATCCCTGCTATAGCCAGAAGGCAGTGATTTTAATATCATCAAAATGGTTGTGAGATTTCCAATCACAATTGCCGTTTTAGACCTTGTTATTTCAAGTGGATCAGGATTCCTCTTATGTGGCATGGCGCTTGATGTTGATGCATGCTTATCACTAATTTCTATGAAGCCGAACTCTTGGGAGGACCAAATAATTAGGTCTTCGGAAATCCTACTCAACGTAATCATTATTGAAGACATATTAGATACAAACTCGATCATGAAATCTCTTGAGGATGTTGCGTCAATCGAATTAGACATTATATTTTCAAAACCTAGAAGTTTTGCCGTCATATTTCTATCAATTGGTAAAAGTGATCCTCCGACAGGCCCCGCGCCCAATGGCGATTGATTTAACCTTTCATATAGCGAGAACAATCTATCTATTTCTCGTATCAGACCTTCTGAATACGATAGCAGATAGTGAGCAAAGTTTCCAATCTGTCCTTGCTGTAAATGTGTATAAAGAGGCATTATTGAATCTAGATTCTCTTCAGACTTTTCTAGTAATACTTTAATCAAACTAATTAGGTGAATCATGACATTAATTGTGTCATCCCTTGCCTTGATTCGGATATCTGTAATAATCTGATCATTTCGTGATCTGCCTGTCTGAATTTTACCTCCTGCCTCAATTCCTATCTTTTTTATCAAGTGAGTCTCTAGAGCTTCATGAATATCCTCAAATCCTTCTCTGGAAAGTCTTTCTGGATTTCTCAATACACTGTCCAGTTCTCGTATCAAGCTTGCGACTTCATCCTTGTTAAAAATGTGAATCTTGTAAAGCATTATTACATGGACCTTGGTACATAAGATATCGTAATAGAGAATCTTATCATCAATATCAATGGATGAAAGAAAATTTAATGTATGCTTATCTAGATCTTCTTTGTGCCTCGATCTATACATGGTTAAAACAAACTACTGCTAGACTTATTTATTGATATTTATGACCCGACTATTTATTTTCATTGAAGTTATCCGATTAATTGATAAAAAAATCAATAGTTATATAGTATAAAAATAGATTCATTAGATATATGAGTCAGGAAATTCAGCAATTACGAAAATCAATATTTGACGAGCTCACAAAAATAGTAGATCCTGAAATTGGAGTTTCCATTATGGAACTAGAATTAATTGATAAAGTAGATATTGAAGAAGGGAAAGTGAAAATAGATTTACACTTGACAAGTCCGTTTTGTCCTGCCATATTTGGTTTCAAAATAGCTCAAGACATTAGAGATAATGTCTACAAAATACAGGGTGTTACAGAATCAAAGGTAAATGTGAGTAATCACTTTATGGCTGATGCTATAAACAAACAGGTTAATGAAAGCAAATTACCTACAAAATAGTTTGGGTTAAAAAATTGAAATTTTGAACTGAAATATTAATTATGCCTATCAATAGCGCCGTCTTCTGATTCTGTGTTATTATTTATTTCAATTCTTTTTGCCGGGACCTTATCGTTCTTTGATATTCCAAGCATATAGGATCTTAATAGCTGTATTCCTAGAGCCGGGTCTACTCCCTTAGGGCATACTTTGCTACAAGAGCCAGCAAAATGACATCGCCATATTCCATGTCTGTCATCAACAATATCCAATCTATTCTCAGATTCATCCCTTGTGTCTGCAAAATATCGGTATTGCTGAGCCAATGCCTGCGGTCCGGGGAATTTCATATCAGTCCCAACAGTAGGACATGCAGAATAACACAAACCGCATTTTATGCAGTACGAGAACTGTAGGTACTTATCCACGTCTTCTGGAGATTGGTAAAATGAAAAAGTCCCTTTATTAGTATCAGATTCTAAATTGTCCTTGACTTGCAAATAAGGCTGCATGTCTTTATGATGGGTGAAGAATCGAGAAAAATCAGTAACAAGATCTCTTATGATTGGAAAATTTGACAGGGGTGCACATTCAATAGTTGAGGTTTCCAGTTCAGAGATTTTTGTATAACAGGCCAGTTTTGGGATCCCATTTATTTTCATTCCACAGGAACCACATGAGGCCATTCTACACGAATATCTTATGGCAACGCTTGGATCTAGGTAACTTTTTACATATAGTAAGGCATCAAGTACGGTTGTCCATTTTCTGTACGGGATTTCGAAAGTATCATAATGGGATCCAGTTTCCTGCGACCTGTTTTCTCTATATACTTTTAGTGTTGTCCACTTGTCATTATTGTTATTGTTATTGCTGTCAGTCAAATTACTCAATACCTGTTCTCATAATCCATTTGCCAATATTACTGTTCTAGTTCCATATGCAATCAGTGCTATCATCGCTGATATTGTCACAACAGTAATCATGTTTTCCCAGGCCTTGCTCTGTCTCAGCTCTAGTAATATTATTCTAATTCCGTTAAAGCCATGCACAGATATTAAGATAAGAATTGACTCTAAAATTAAAACATACACTATATTCCTGTAATTGGCGATAATGTAATCATATTCAAGACTCAGTTCAAATGGGACTACTAGCCTCATCATGATGTGAAGTGCAACAACAAATATTGCAGCAATACCTGTGATATAATGAATTTTCATTATTTGGCTTTCTTTTAATAATGTGTGGCGTTCCATGGTTGATTGATTACACTCCGAACAAGACGTTAAAGCCATAGTACATTGCCACAGCAGCCAAAATTAATGCTATCCATATACCAGATTTTTGTCTGTAATTTAGTGATGTTGGGATGTATGGATAATCTGGTCTACCAGGGGTACCCAGTCCGATACCTGAATGGGTAAATACAAGTCGAATGCCATTTGCAGAATGAAATGTACTAGCACCAATTACCACAATTAGAAACATGTGTCCCCATACTGTTTGAGTTAATTCTAAAAACGAGTCCCATGCATTCTGGCCATTAACTATAGTACTTGTTTCATACACGTGCCCAATAAAGTAGATTAAAAGAAAAACCCCTGTTAGTCTCTGAAACCAGTAGGAAATCCGCTCCCAGCCATACCTCGAAGGATTAAGCCATCCCCCTATACCTTCCAAGTTGTTACGACTCGACTGTTCTATCTCTTTCATCAGTATTTTCTCTCTGCCGGAATATATCTTGTTAAGGTTACAGGATGCCACGAAAAGTGAGGTTCATCATCGCCTTTAAAGTATGCAAGTGTATGTTTTAGAAAGTTAACATCGTCTCTATTAGGGTAGTCAGTCCTAGAATGTGCACCGCGTGATTCCCTCCTATTCAAAGCTCCTACTATTATTATTTCTCCAATTCTCAATAATGAATCTATCTCCATTACATTAATGAAATTTGTGTTATATTCTTTAGCGCCATCATCAACGTGTTTCCATGCCAGATTTCGGAGTTCTCTAATTTTTTTCAAGCCTTGAAGAAGATTGTTTTCATCCCGGAAAATATAGGCCTTGACGTCCATCATGTCTGTAAACTCCTTTCTGATATCATACGGGTTGATCTGGCCTCTTCCACGGAAAATACCATCAAATATTCTCTTTTCTTCAGATTCAACCTTGTTATTAGCAACGGTTGTGGTTGTGCCTGACTCTTTTTTCTTTTCAGCGTATTGGGCAGCTAATTTTCCTGTTATGCTTCCCCATACCAAACATTCTGAAGTAGAATTAGCTCCAAGTCTATTTGCCCCGTGCAAGCTATTGCATGCTGCTTCACCTGCAGACCACAAACCATTCATTTCTGTTTGACCATCGATGTTAGTATGAATACCACCCATCATGTAATGACAAACAGGTCTAATTTCTATGGGCTCACTTATTATATCGACCCCTGAAAATTTGAAACCAATCTCTCTAATGCCTGCTAGCTTTTCTTTTATTTGCTCCTCGCCCAGGTGAGTGAGATCTAACTTTAGGCAGTCTACTCCACTTTCGTGTTTAAACCCCCTGCCATTTTCAATTTCCTTTATCATTGATCTTGAAACAACGTCACGTGGAGCCAGCTCTAGTTTTTCTGGTGCGTAATTTTTCATGAACCTCTCGCCCAAATTATTTATCAAATATCCACCTTCTCCTCTGGCGCCTTCTGTTATGAGAATACCTGACGGGAGAATTCCGGTAGGGTGAAATTGAACAAATTCCATGTCCTTCAAGGCCAAACCTGCTCTATAGCCCATATCCAGACCATCCGGAGTCGAGGAGTAAGCATAAGTTGAAAAGCTATAAAGTCTTCCGGCACCACCGGTGGCGATAATTCCAGAACTAGAGTTAAACACATTAAAGTTTCCGCTTTTCATCTCTATGGCAGTAATGCCAGAAAAGTTATTGTTACCATCATCGAGTATTGATGTGCAATACCATTCATTATAAAAATGGATGTTATCGTATTTTAGACATGTATCGTACAGTGTTTGCATTTCATAAAAACCAACCTTGTCTTGCGCGTAGGTAGCTCTTGGGAAAGAATATCCACCAAATTTTCTCTGATCAATTCTGCCATCATCCCTTCTTGACCAGGGCATACCCCACTTGTCCATTTGGTATATCTCATTTGGTATTTCATGGGCTAGTTTTTCAGCTACGTCCTGATCGCATAGGAAATCACTGCCCCTTATGGTATCGTAAATGTGGGATTCTATATTATCTCCCTCATCAGAAAATAGGACCGCTGCTGTTCCACCTTCAGCAGAGACCGAATGTGATCGCATAACTTGGACCTTTGAAATCACTCCAATATTCAACTTGTCATTTGTCATTGCTGCAGAAATTGCGGCACGCAATCCAGCGAGGCCCGAGCCTATGATCAGCATATCATGAGAAATATTGTCTGTCAAATAATTATTGCAACCTCGCCCATCCATCCATTGTCCTTTACGATGACGTCTATATTCAGCAGTAAATATATTATTCTTTTTCACCGGAATAAAATCTAATGCAGCTGGCATTGCTGAAGATACATTTTAATTGTGAGAGGCTATTTTTCCCAGTCAGATGAGCCTAAATTGCACTGGCAAGGTGCTCCTGACAACCAATACTTCAGACGATGGCATAGCACAAGCTGCAAAGAGGAAATTGATTGAAAACGGAATACAAGAATCACAGATAACATTGGGTCATGATATACAAATCTTGGAAAAAGACGATTTTTATGTTAGCTATGATCCGCCAGATTTGGTCATAAGAATTGTATATGATAAAAAGCCAAATGGTATGATAAAGATGAGGAATATCAAAATGATCAAGATTTGGACTAACGATTTTAATATTGATGAAAAAAATAACGAAAAAGAAAAATAAAATTTGAATTATATGTTTATACTATCTGATCTAAATATTTTTCAATTTCATTAATACTCTGCTTCTGCTCCTTTGATCCGGCTTTAATGGTAACGATACCTTTCTTGAATTCATCAAGGCTTATGATTATTATAGCAACTGCTTTCTTGATTGAAGCTTCGTGAAACTGTTTGCTTATTGTTCTGCCATTTATGTCGTAGTCGGTAGCATAACCAAGATTTCTTAATTTTGAAACCACTTCAATTGCATGTTTTTTTTCTAGTCCAGAATTGTATGTGACATAAATTAGAGACCTTTGGATTGTCTTGCTTGATTTGTCTTTGATGGCTGTAAGAATCCTTTCGACCCCCCCTGCGGCACCGGTTGCAAACAAATCCTTTCTGCCAAACGCTTCTGTCAATCGATCATATCTGCCGCCACCCACAAGCGACCCAATCTGAGATGATCGATCTTTTGCTTCGAATACGATGCCAGAATAATAATCAAGTCCTCGGACTATCCTAAAATCTACTATCACGTTGCTTACCTTTCTTGATTTCAAAGAGTCTACGAGTTCCACAAGGACTTTGGATGACTCAAATTCACTTACCACGTCGTTACCCAGCATACTTTCAGGTGTGCCGTTAAAGGATACAAATTCAATAAATCTCCGCAAACTGGCCGAGTCAAGCTTTTCATTATATTCCTCAACTATGTGCTCGATACTTTTTTTGGCTAGCTTATCAATTGCCCTCATCATTTCATTTACAATATTACTGTCTGTAATCCTAAGAGATCTTGTCAAGTATTCTTCTAAAATTGATCTATGGTTTATTGCAATGACAAAATCAATTCCCAATTTTTTCAAAAAGTGTGAAACGAACTCTATAATTTCCGCATCCGCATCAACCTCTGGCGATCCGAATATTTCGATGTCCCATTGATGAAAATATCTGTATCTTCCAAACTGTGGTTCGTCATAACGCCAGACACCGCCAAATGATGATAATTTTGCTGGGAGTTTAAGGTCTCTTCGCATAGAAACAAATCTAGACAGCCCTATAGTAAGGTCAAAACGCAATGCTATATTTCGACCACCTTTATCCGTAAAGCTGTATGTTTCATCAATTATTGATGGTCCGCTTTTGGCTTCAAGAGTGGATAATAATTCCAGAGTGGAAGGTTCTATTTGCTTAAAGTCAAAGATTTCTGCAGTTTCTACAAATTTGTCTCTCATGTAGGATATATTTCCTAATTCCTCATTTTGCAAATCCCTCATGCCTCGCGGAAGGTCTAACTTCACAATCATGAGGATCGTGTGTCATCATTTAGATTTTGCGATTAGTTATAATAAAGCAGCAGAAGAACAGACATTGTTGGCTGGAGGTTACAGATATCTTGACCATGTCACAGATGCATATATTGAGGCATATGGTGATAGTATGGAAGAAGCATTTTCGTATGCAGCCAAAGGAACAATCAATGTAATGTTTGAAATTAAGGATATCCGGGGCAAAAACAAATTAGTATTTGAAGTGGATGGACATGACTATTCAGAATTATTATTCAATTGGTTGGAAAGAATTCTTTTACTTATCGCAATTGATAATAAAGTAATGGCGAATTTTGAGATAAAAATTTCTAAACTGGACTCTACCTATCAACTGACAGCAGTGACAATGACAGAATCAATAGACTTGTCAAAACATGGCTATAAGACCGAAATAAAAGGAGTTACCTACCATAAAATGGAAGTTTTGCAAGAAGGAGATTTGAATAAAGTAAGGTTCATACTTGATTTGTAGTGAACCAAAAAGGCATAATACAATACAAGGCCAACATTATACAAGAACTCATAATACGTAGGATAGAAATTTTGTTCTTACCTTACAAGATTTAAATATCAATTCAGATCATAAATTCTAACAATGAGTTCTGATTCTAATAAGCCTACGCTTGTTGAATTATCCGAAAAAAACTTTGACGAAGTAATAGGCGGTAATAAGCCCGTACTAGTAGATTTTTGGGCAACATGGTGTGGACCGTGTCAGTTCATGCTACCAATATTTGACAAGCTTGCTAAAAAGTATGAAGAGAAAGTTATTTTTGGAAGATTGAATGTTGATGACAACCAGGGAGTGGCAATGAGGTTTGATGTCTACGCAATCCCCACATTTATTGTATTTATGAATGGAAAGCTAGTTGAAAAAGCAGTCGGCGCTGTTGGCGAGAAGGGGCTAGAAGGCTTACTAGAAAAATACCAGTAACAAAATTTTGAATCTTTATTTCACAGATATCCAAATGTAGGATCTGATTCACGTTTTTTTGATAGCATAAGATTAAAAATTTCATACTCCTCTTCGCTGAGTTTGTCTGAAAATCTTTCCAATAGTATTCGTGCTTGTCTGCTATTAAGGTCTGTATAAAACACATCACCTTCATTTATCTGTCTGCCAATTGTTGGTTCCTTTATAGAAAGAGCCACCTGTGTTCCTCTATCGGCGACATCTATGTTTTTGCCCTCATTTTGTATTTGATGCACTACACCGATTTTCTTACCCTCTTCATTCATTACAGTGGTCTTTTGTCTTAATTTACCGACTAATATCTCGGCACCAAATACTGCGGGGTTGTTCCTTCTGAAAACATAACCTTTCATGAACTGAAATTTGCAGATAGGTGGTATTTCATTAAAGATAATTGAATCTTCGTGAGTTTTTTCATAATCTACCCATTCAGAGTAACTTCTAACTAAATTGTAGATTATTTTTTCGTTAAAAATTTTTATTTTCCTTTCAAAAGCTTCTTTTTCTGCATCTTCAAAAACCTTTACATTGAACCCAAGAACCACTCCTAGGTAACGATCTTTCTCTCTAACCGCAGAGGCAGAAAGGATATCTCTGCGAGTAATAGTCCCTAGATCAGCGGATCTTATTGGTATGTTTTCCTTTTTCAAAAGTTCAGTAATAGCTTCTATTGATCCTATGGTATCGCATCGCAAGATTATACCATTGGACTCTGTTTGTATTATTGCTGATCTAATCTCAGACTCTATACTAATTTTTAATTTTTCTTCGTCTTCAGGCCTTTTAATAACATATAGCGGACTTCCAGCAAGTACGCCTTCAAGGTCGGGGGAGGTTACTTTCAGACCCGCAGCAGCAGTAACTTTATCAACATGTCTAAATTTATCCCTGGGATCTCTCATTTCATCCAGAGGTTTTGGAAGTAGTAACGCCTTGATCTTGGTGACGATAACAGTATCTTTTTTACCCACAACAATTCTATCACCTTGCTTTATAGTGCCGTCTAAAAGTATAATATTTGCTGACGGTCCCAGTCCTATTTCATCATTAACTTCAAGCACAAGACCCCTTGTTTCTGTCTCATGTCGCTCCAGCCTTTTGGACAAGTATTGTTGAGTCAGCCCCACCAGTACAACCAATAGTTCTGGTATTCCGGTTCCCCTTACGGCACTTACAGGAACTATTGCCAGTTCCTTTGTAAAATCTTTAACCCGCCAGAATGCCTCAGAATTATACCCTAATCGAGAAAGGGCACCTACAACAGTATAAATTTTTTCATCTAGATATTCCACAATCGAGGTATCTTGAATCTTTAATTGTTCTGCAACCAGAATAGAATCATTTTTTTTCCAACCTGATATCTGATCTATCTTATTGAGGGCAATGACAAAGGGGACCTTTCTCTTTTTCAATATATCCAAACTTTCAATCGTTTGCGCCTCAAGGCCTTTGTTAACATCTACTACTACTATGGCAATATCCGCTGCTGAGCCGCCCCTCATGCGGAGATTTGCAAAGACTTCGTGACCAGGAGTATCTATCACAAGTAACCCTGGAACAGGATTTTCTGATTTGGACAGCTGGTCAAATAACTTGCCTGTAATGTCTTTGATTGTTTCAATGGGGAAATAACTTGCACCAATATGTTGAGTTATTCCTCCCTCTTCTCTGGATTGTACAGCAGTTCCACGAATTTTGTCAAGTAAGGAGGTTTTACCGGAGTCTACATGACCTAATACAACTACAACAGGTTGGCGAAGTTCCACTTAATTAAAAATGATTTTAGACTCTTTTATGAAGCTTTCAGCCGAATCAGAGGCATGTATTATGTTATCAGTAAATCCAAGTCCAAAATCTCCCCTGATTGTCCCCGGTTGGGCTTCTGTTGACTTGGTGTTTCCAACCATTAGCCTTACTGTTGAAATTGCATTGTTTCCTTCTAAAATGCATCCGACCGTCTTACCAGAACATATGAATGAAACTAGCTCGTTGAAAAAATGCTTGTCCTTATGAACATCGTAAAATTTTCGTGCCATATCTTTATCAAACTGAAACGACTTGAGATTCACTATCTGAAAACCTTTCTCTTCAAATCTGGAAATAATTTCTCCAACAAGACCTTTCTTGAAGCCATCAGGTTTTACCACAATGAGGGTTTGCTCTTGCTCTAAATTAGACATTTCCTAGCTCTTATTTTTTGACCTTAATTCCACCCTTTACGTACTTGCGAGTCCATTTCAGCTTTCTTGGGTCCCGTTTTAATTTCATGTTCTTTTTACATTTAGGTGAACAAGTCCACTGAATAGAACCATCATTTTTTACTAACATCATTCCCGCATCAGTAGGAATATGTTTTCCACAAAAGAAACAATTTCTGAGAGACGCTGCTGCTTTGCTCACACAATATCACTACTTTATCTTTCTTGCCTCTCTCTCAGTTTCTCTCAACATCAGGATGTCTTTCATCCTAACTGAACCTTTGACATTTCTTGTGAGAATTCGACCCTTGTCCTTTCCTTCTAGAACCCTTACTCTAACTTGGATTACTTCACCTGCAATACCTGTTCTGCCCACTATTTGAATAACTTCTGCTGGAGTTACCCTTACTTCTGCAGCTTTACTCACCAGTAAATCACTCCTTCTTGTCTTTGATACTTGAAAGTGTTCCAATTACTTGGTCAACAATATGCTGACCTTCTCCTGCATCAATTATAGTCGCTGCAGCAGAACCAACTTCAATTCCAAGTGATTCACCTAATTGTTGTTTGCTTGGTACGAAAATGTAGGGAGTATTCCTTTCATCGCAAATAATGGGAATGTGAGCAACAACTTCTGGGGGCTGCACGTCTTCTGCTATTACCACCAATTTGCCGATTCCTCTTTCTATCGCCTTTGTCGTTTCATTAGTTCCTTTTCTAACACTTCCACTCTGTTTGGCTACTCTGACCGCTTCATAGACTGCACTTACGAGATCTTTTGGAGTTTCAAATTTTACATAAAAAGGTTTACTCATTTTATAATTCATCACCCATTGGGATCATCTTTAATCTACTGAATAGATGTGGAGGCGTATTAAAAACGTTGCCGAGCAATTTTATTTTCCACCTAGTACGTCGTTAACAAGCCGCGTGTATTCATTAACTTTGGAACTTATTAATAACTCATCAGTTGATTCTCCATACATTCTAATCAAGGGTTCAGTACCGCTCGGACGCAGCATTAACCAACTTTCTTCATCAAACCAAATCTTGACGCCATCAAGTGTTTCTATCTTCATAGGACTACCATGAGCCTTTGCATTTTCTATCACTTTTTGAACGACTGACATATCAGAACAATGAAACTTTGATTTGTACTGGTAGGCCATGGGAAGAGAAGATAGCAAATCTGAGAGCGTTTTTTCTTGTGATGCCATTAGATCGAGCATTAGTGCAGTTGTCAGAGCACCATCCCTAACCTGATTCAAAATTCCATACATGAAACCTCCATTTTCTTCCATACCAATAATCGCATTTTGTTTTACCATTTCGCGAGAAACCTCTACACTACCTACCTTTGTATGAATAACGCTAGAGCCATTGTCCTGCGCAATTTTTGTCAATATGGCAGTTGTGTTTATCGGGCAAACTATTTTGGCTCCCCTATGTTTTTCAGATATCAAGTATCTGGCCAATAATGTCCCGGTCTTATCGCCCCAGTGAATGCATCCATGATCGTCACAGAAGATAGATCTATCTCCATCACCATCATAAGCGGCACCAATATCGGAATTGGTTTCTCTTGAAATACTAGATAGCAAGCTGAGGTTAGAAGGTGTTGGCTCTGAACCTCTACCTGGAAAATTCCCATCAACTGTTCCATTAAGAGTTACTACCGTACATCCTAGCCGTTTTGCAAGTATTGGAGCAACTAGCGCCTGAACACCATTTCCCAAATCCATTGTTATTTTGAATTTGCGTTGCTTGATTCTGTCAGTATCGACTAATTTCATTACGTCTTCAATGTATCTTTCAATTATCATTTCTTCTTTGAAAGTGTCCCCTATCTTTGTCGAACTAATGAATGCCTTGTTCCTAAAAATCTCTTCAACCACGGTCTCATCATCTCTTGAGAGCTCAACTCCATCTTTTGCAATAGGTTTTACACCATTATACTCTGGAGGATTGTGCGAAGCAGTAATCATAATTCCACCTTGAAAATGATCCTTCTTTGTGGCATATTGAAGACACGGTGTAGGCAAAATGCCGGCGTCAACCGTGCTTATTCCATTTGAATTGAGGACTGCGGTAACAATATTGAACATGATATTGTTTGAATTGCGGCCATCTCTACCGACAAGGATCAAACCTTCCTTGTAGTAAGAGGCCAGCGCGTGAGTTAAATCGATCAGGAAATCTAAGGAGAGATCTTTTCCGAATACTCCTCTGATTCCGTTGGTGCCAAATAATGGCATATTCCTGTTCATCATAACTAAACACCAATATATTCTAAATAATAGTTAAATTTGGCCGAATAACTTTCAATAGGCAGACTTCAACGCGGGGGTTGCCAAGCTAGGTCAACGGCGCAGGTCTCGTTAATTGCGAGTGCGAAGCTTAGAATGGATCACATTCAATTCCTAGATCCCTGTTCCTTAGGGATTCGTGGGTTCAAATCCCACCCCCCGCACACAATTAATGACTATTGCCGGCAATTGCCGTTAGTCAAACTGGCTTTGGACCTACGAAAGAAGTAATTTCCAGTTTAGTTTGAATTCCACTATTTGCTACATAATTTCTTGTGTCTTTCATCGTGAAAATGAATTTCACAAAAATCTGCATTACATGTGTAGCAATGCCACCCTGATAGTGTATAGCATACTGAGCATTTTCGTGTAGGATTATTATAATCAAAATCCTTTCTTGACTTTTTGGATATTTTTTGTCTCGGTTCAGGACTCATATCTTGCAAACCAAATTGTAAAGATCCATAAAGGAGAACATGTCATTGCTAGTCTGTTAGGTATGTATGTAAATGCACCAAAAGTGTATTTATCATCGCTTTAGAATTGGTTTTAACTTATTTAAGTTTTGGTGTTGATGCGTGATTTTTAGAATCCTTTAATTTTAAGGTCTTTCTTTAATCCATTTTAATAATGAACAGGAATGACAGACTCGTAGTTGAGGTAACAGTAGTTGGCAAAGACCGAAAAGGTGTAGTTGCAGATGTAACTAACTTTATTTTCAAGAATGATGGAAATATTGAGCAGATAAATCAAAGCGTAATCAACGGACTGTTTGGCATGCAACTCGAAGCGTCATTTCAACAACGTGAATTCAGAAAAGAACCATTTGACGCAGAGCTCAAATCTCTCGCAAAAAAATTAAAAATGGAGGTAAAGGTCCATTATGAAGAGCCCAAAAGATTAAAGAATATTGCAATTTTTGTTAGCAAGGAGAGCCACTGTCTCCTTAAATTGCTAGACGCAAAAGCGGCTGGGAAAATACGTGCAAATATTGTTGTAATCGTGGGAAGCGAAAATACGACCAATTCTATCGCAGAAAAGTACCAAATTCCATTCTATCACATCGTGCATTCCCAGCAGACAGATGCGGAGATTGAAATTTTAGAGATAATGGATCGTTATAATGTAGATTTGATAGTTCTGGGAAGATACATGAGGATATTGACCCCTAATTTTGTTTGGAGATATCCTGATAGGATTATTAATATTCATCCATCATTGTTGCCTGCTTTTCCTGGTGCATATGCATACGTCCAGGCATACGAAAGAGGGGCTAAAATCGTTGGCTGCACAGCACATTTTGTGACAGAAGACCTTGACCAGGGACCTATTATTTGTCAGGAATCATTTAGAGTTAGACAACGAGACAGTGTAGAGTCAATCAAAAGAAGGGGACAGAAACTAGAGGCAGTAACGTTGCTAGAAGCAGTAACGTTGTACTTGGAAAATCGTATCCAAGTAAATTGGGGACGGGTTGTGGTTAAGAACATGAAATGAAACTAGGCAACCTATGCAATCAATAAAGACATCAATCCATAAACTGTTTTGATTAGTTTAATAACTCAGTTTGATATTTCTAAAGATATGTCAATATCGAACCTTAGTTTCAGCGAGATAAAAAACAAGAAAAAGAAAGTAATAATCCCACTGGGTTCCATAGAGCAGCATGGACCGCACCTTCCGGTAACTACCGATATATTGATTGCAGAATATCTTGCAAACCAAATCTCAAAAAAAATTCCATCTCATATTCTACCCGGCATTCCTTACGGGGTATCATTTGAACACAAACCTTTTTTCAACATTTCAATAAATGACGATTTGCTATCGGAGCTTTTGACTCAGATTTGTGTTTCATTGGCAGAAAATGGCTTTAGCTCTGCAATCATATTAAATGGCCACCACGGAAACATGGGAGTATTACAATATGTTCCTCAAAAGGTCGCAAGTAAGAATCCAAATCTGAGTGTATTTGGAATTAACTATTGGAATTTTATTGAAAGGGAGTTTGATCATGCAGGTTTTGTTGAAACTTCATTAATGCTGTCTATCCATCCACAGCTTGTACAGATGCATAAAGCCAAGCGCGGGTATTCGGATACAAAAAGATTGCATGCCACATACTCTACATTCCTGAATAATCCATCTTCATTTAGGATTA
Organism: Nitrososphaeraceae archaeon; assembly: GCA_035454925.1. GTDB lineage: Archaea > Thermoproteota > Nitrososphaeria > Nitrososphaerales > Nitrososphaeraceae > TA-21. Next base: position 12,168 of record DATIFZ010000038.1, on the reverse strand, counting down.
CAAAAAATGGTGTTTGGGGAGATCCTACCGAAGCAAATAGGCAAGAGGGTACAAAAATACTGTCCATAACAATTAAGAATATTATTAGGTCGATTAAAGAGCTGGATGAACTGAGTAGATGAAGTGATTTTGATATGATTTTGTTTTGAATTTTGGTTTTTTTATTTTAGATATTAGTTTATAGCAATTTAATTAGCGCTAGTGATTCATATAGTCATTTTAAGATAGAAATCAAAATTATTATTAACTTTAATATAGACCTTCATTAAGGAATACCTTAGGTAGTGATATAGATGTCCGTTGACATGGCTGTAAAAGTACTCGATGAGAGCTTGGGTAAGATAGTTCTGATAAAACTAAAAGGAAGTAAAGTAATTCGTGGTAACCTTCACGGTTTTGACCAGCATATGAATTTACTACTTGACAATTCTGTGGAATTACTTGAGGAAGGAAAATCAAACGAAATTGGCACCATTGTTGTTAGGGGAGATAATGTTGTAATGATATCCCCGCCGCCGGTCTAATATCACTTGTCTACAATATTTGGAGGGAAAATTGCATGACCAAAGGAACAACTTCAATGGGAAAGTTTACCAGAAAGCGCACTCATATAAGGTGCCGTAGATGCGGCCATAATGCATTTCATAAAAGAGACAAGCGATGCGGAAAATGCGGATATCCGGATCCAAAAACTCGAAAATACGATTGGATTAAGCGGCGCGTTACTTAGACATTAAGGATAAGACTTAACTGTATGTTGTAATTTATTACCTTAATTGGATTTTGTTGTTGCATCATTTTCAATAGGATTAGGTGCAATAGCCTCTGTTCTTTTTCGTCAAATTAAAAAGCAGAGAATTGCAAAAATGTACAATCACAAGAACAGTCCAAAGCAAGCTTACAATTTCGATACATCCAAAAATAGCTCTGATCTTGAGATGATGAAAAATGAGTTGGATTCATTACAAGTTGAAAGATCTATTATTGCTAGTTCTGCTAGAAGGGTAGATGAGACTTTTAGAGAAGGTAAACTAAGTCAACTAGAATTTGACAGATTAATGTTAAAGTACGGTGAAGATTTAAGAAAATGTGACGAAGAAATAGAGCATGCACGATCAGTTGTAGACCTTTACGATTTGAGCTCAATTAAGAACAATCTTGTTTCTATAATAGAGGACAAAATCAAAGTTATAGATACCAGATTGACAGAGCTCTCCAACAGGAATTTCAAATTGACAACTACACCAAACCGGACGCGACATGATATCATAAAAGAGGATTTTGCAAAATCATCATTGCGCCAAGAAAATCTAGATTATTCGCTACGTACGGAAGCAGAAAAAATAAAGAACTTGGAAAAGGAAATTAATGAAGCACTTGAAAAACTCGATAATTTCGAATCTACAAAATCAGGACCAGAATTAGAAGCAAAATCCAAACTGAAATCAAGAATGGAATTAGGAATAGGGACTGAGGAAATTCTGAAAAATGGTCTTGGTACAAGTGATAAAGGGAATGTTGCTACCAAAAGGAATCCGCTTAGAAATTTTGCCGCATCAGAGTAGGTCTAAAAAATAATTAGATGGGGAGCGTTAATTTTTAAGGATGTATAAATTTCAGAATTATTACTTTCCTATTCTAAACATCTTTGTACCGCAAGCCGAACATATTCCTTGTGTTGCTGGTTTTCCATTTTTCATTGTTATCTTTTTTTCATCATTCATAATCCTTTTTTGTTTACACTTTACACAATATCCTTCCATAAAAAATAGATTTCACGTGTAAATAAAAACATTGTGCATACGGGCTTTTTTTGGTCAAAAACATTAGAATTTTTGTTCCAATTAGGAAAACTATATTAATTTTGAAATCCTATTGTACTTTTTAGCTGCGTACAAGCCAATTATGGTACCAGAGTTTTGATTCCTCATGTTCCAATGACCTTGCGTTGTTTAGAGTGCTTACAATAATTGCAAGTGAACCAAAAGTGCGGTAATATTTTGAAAATTTATAAGTAATCTCAAACTTCGTTCATTGTCAAATGAAAATTACCGTAATCGGAGCAGGGCGTGTAGGCTCTTCTGTGGCCCTAAATTGCTCATTGAGAGAATTAGGTGATGTAATGCTTCTTGATATTGTCGAAGGTCTTCCTCAAGGTGAGGCAATGGATATTAACCATCAACTTGCTGAACGAGGAATAGATTTCACAGTTACTGGTTCTAATAACTATGAGGACATGAAAGGATCAGAATTAGTAATAGTTGTTGCAGGGGTCGGTAGAAAGCCCGGTATGACACGTATGGACCTGCTTAAAACAAACGCTGACATAGTGAAGGGAGTATGCAATAAAATCAAAGCCTTTGCGCATGATTCAAAGATTATAGTAGTAACAAACCCGTTAGACCCATTGACATATCTTGTAATAAAGTCATTGCAAGGACAACGAAACAAGATAATGGGAATGGGGGGAATGTTAGACCTGTCTAGATTTAAGGAACATATCAGTACGGTAACTAGAATATCTCGAGAATCAATTCAGGCAATGGTCATAAGCGAACATGGTGAGAATATGCTACCGCTAGTTAGATTCTCCAGTATGGGTGGGATACCATTAAGTGAATTCATAACATCAGAACAATCAGAAGACCTTGCCACAAAGACAAAAAAGATAGCAGCTGAAGTAATTTCTCTAAAAGGTGCCACTGTTTATGCTCCCGGAAATGCAGTATCAACTATGGTTGAGAGCATCGTAAAGAACAAAAGGACAATACTTCCTGTGTCAGCCTTGCTTGAGGGAGAATATGGATACCGTGATGTTTGCATTGGGGTTCCATGTGTACTTGGAAATGAAGGTATTGAAAAAATAATTGAATTAAAATTAGATGAAGATGAGCAAAAGGTCTTTGCCCTGGGGATTCAAAGTGTAAAAAGCGCAATAAAGAGCTTTACACTATGAATTATTGTACCTTGGAATCCATAAAAAAATAAAATGAAATAGTAAGCAAATGGAAATAATGAAAATCTTAGAAAAATTAGCACGGGGCGAAATAACAGTCGCAACTGCTGAACAGGAATTACGACTTTATTCAATTGAATACGTGGAAAATAACTTGGCTAAAATAGATCCACTACGTGAGGCAAGAAGTGCAAAACCAGAAGTCATTCTTGCTCAAGGAAAACAGTACAAAGATCTTTTTAAAATTATTAGAGCAACTGTATCACGGAAAAAATTTGCTGTAGTAAGTAAAATTAGTCCAGAGTACATGAAAAAGATATGTAAAGAATTTGAAAAACAAGAATTCGAAATCTACAGAGGATACAATACCCTACTAATCTCTAGCAAACAACATAAATTTCCCAAAAGAAATGGCAAAGTGGGAGTACTTTGTGCCGGAACTTCGGATATCAAAATTGCCGAAGAAGCGAAAATCATGGCAGAAGTTATGGGTAGCAAAACCGTAATTGAATATGATGTCGGGATAGCTGGTATTCACAGAACAATAAAGGCAGTTGCCAATATGGTAAAATCTAAGGTTCACGTTATCGTGGTAGTAGCCGGTATGGAAGGTGCACTTGCTTCTTTTGTTTCTTCGGTTACCGATATACCAGTCATAGGGGTTCCAACCTCAATTGGATACGGGTATGGCTCAGATGGAATTGCAGCACTGACTTCGATGCTCCAAACATGTTCGATGGGGATGACAGTTGTAAACATCGATAATGGGATAGGTGCTGGCGCTTTTGCAGCGATGGTAGCAAACAAGATGTCAAATGAATCTGAAAACAGCGATAATGAAGATTTATAAGTAATTCATATTCTTGTCAATTTTATAAATAGGATAGATAGATAGGTGAGTTTTTAGTTTATGGTTTATACTTCCACATTTAGGAGAATAAGAGAGAGAAAAACTAACTACAGGAAAAGGGAGAAATTACTTGTAGGTAGAAAGGATTTTGTAACAGTTAATGTCAGTGATCAAAACATCTCAGCACAGTTAATTAGACCAGAGCTACTGGGAGATAAAGTAATGGCCTCTGTACATAGTAACGAACTTCTGTCATACGGATGGAAAGGTTCGCGTAAAAATATTCCCTCATGCTACCTGGTTGGTCTCTTATTGGGTAAAAAATGTCTTCAAAAGAAAATTTCTAGTGCAATCTTGTATATCGGCAAGAGACATTTTACTACGAAAATTGCGGCATGCTTGAAGGGATTATCGGAAGCTGGCCTGGAACTACCTTATTCAGAAGATATTCTTCCTTCTGAAGATAGAATTCAGGGAAATCACATTGCTGATTATGCGAAAATACTAAAAACAAATAATGACGTTTACAAATCAAGATTTTCATCCAACTTGGGTTCGGGACTGGAACCAGAAAAATATCCCAGTCATTTTTCAGAAGTAAGGGATAAGATAGTTAACGGTAAAGTTGAAAAAGAAAAGGAATCTGAAAAAACAACGAAAACTACCACTAAATCGAAATCAAAATCTAAATTGTCCAAGAAAAAAGGAGATTCAAAATGAGTTATTCTCGAAATGAACAAGCCACAGTATGGAAGCCTCGTACGACTCTAGGACAGATGGTAATTGAAAATAAAATAAGTTCAATGGAACAGATCTACGAAAATGGTATGCGTATTCAGGAATCTGAAATAGTAAAACACTTACTTCCGGACATAAAGAGTCAAGTTGTACACGTTGGAATAGTCCAGAAACAAACTGACGCCGGTGAGATGACCAGATTCAGTGCCCTTGTTGCGGTCGGTAATGAAGCAGGATGGTTTGGAATAGGAATGGGAAAGGCTTCACAAATGAGGATTGCTATTGACAAGGCAACAATTAATTCATATCTTCATATCATTCCAGTAAAACTTGGTTGTGGCAGTTGGGAATGCCGATGTACGCAGCCACATTCTATACCCTTCAATGTTAGAGGAAGAGGCGGAAGTGTAAAGGTAGAGATTCTGCCAGGGCCAAGAGGACTTGGACTTGTTGCAGGGGAAAATATCAAAAATCTATTAAAGCTTGCAGGAATAAAGGACGCATGGACAAAATCATTCGGTTCCACTAATACAATGACTTCTACTGCGATGGCAATTTTTAACGCATTAAACTCGACGTATATCACAGGATGAAAAATGGCATTTTTAGTAGTTAGAATGAGAGGAACGGTAAATGTCCCGTTTTGGGCATTGACTACCTTAAAAAATTTGTATTTGAACAAAAAGTTTTCAGCTACTCTAGTACCAGAAACTGCGGATTACTTGGGGATGTTAAGGAAAATCAATCAATGGGTGGCATGGTCAAAGGCAGATTCAGAAATCGTAAAAACGTTGATTGAGAAAAGAGGCAAAAAGAAAAATCCAAAACTAGTTTCGCAGAAAGAAAGCGAAAGAAAAGGTGAATACCAGGGAATTGATGAATTGGTAAATGTTATTGTTAATGATAAAATAAAATTTTCAGACCAAAATAGTATAAAGCCATGGTTTAGTTTGAATCCTCCAAAGGGTGGTTTTAAAAAGAAGAGCAAAAAACAATTCTCAGATGGCGGTATCCTCGGGAATAACAAAGAATTGCTTGAAATTGTAAAAAGAATGGTATAGGTTGATTGAACAACATATGAGTTTTACATTTATATTTACACCTTCTCTTTGGTTCTATAAGGTATATCGCAAATGGCAACTAGGTTAAGAAAAAGCAGAAGACAGCGAGGAACTAGGTATTGCGGTTGGGGTCAGATAGGTCAACATAGACAATCTGGTAGCCGGGGAGGAATTGGCGGGGGTGGAAAACATAAGCATTTTTGGATAAGGACAGTAATCGAAGAACCCGACCATTTTGGACACGATACTCTTAATTCGTATAGTCGATTTTTGGTTAAAAAATGGATAAATTTAAGAGATTTGAAGAATCTGTCTTTGAGACAGCCTCATAAAAAAGACGAAAAACCTATTCTGGATCTTGGGTCATTGGGAATTCAAAAACTCTTGGGCGGCGGAAATATCAGTGAAAGTTATGTTATTAAAGTAGCACAAGCATCTGCTAGTGCTAAAAAGAAAATAGAATCCGCAGGAGGGAGCATAATTTCAAATGAGCACAGTGCACAATGAAAGCATAATAAGATCAGTAGTCAAAAAACTCTCAGCATATATTCCTCAAGTAGAGAAACCTAAGAAGAAAATTGGGCTAAGTGAAAAATTCATTTGGTGTGGAATTGCACTTTTCGCCTATCTTGTAATGGGTCAAATCCCACTGTATGGAGTAACAGACTCTCCAAAATTTGATTTTCTGGCGTTTGCTAGGGTTATTTTCGCTGCACAACAAGGAACATTACTAGAATTAGGTATTGGTCCAATTGTAACTGCCGGTCTGTTGATGCAGTTATTAAAAGGCTCAGAATTAATAAAATTAAATTTTAAAGATCCCGATGATAGATCTCTATTTACTTCTGCAACAAAGATAGTTACCATTATAGTTATCGTTGCAGAGGGGTCCTTATATGGTGTCAGTGTATACGGAGGGCTGCTTTCACATCCTAGCCTAATTCCAGTATTAATAGGACAACTTATAGGAGCCAGTATTGTTGTGATGTATTTAGATGAACTCATTCAGAAAGGATGGGGTCTCGGCTCTGGTATCAGTCTTTTCATTATGGCCGGTGTAGCTCAGGGAATTTTGTGGAGTATATTCAGTCCACTTCCAGTACCTGGCGCTACTGAACCATCTGGTATACTTCCATACATTATTGATTCTGCCACACATGGAGATCTTTCTAATGTTCTATTTAGAAGCGGTCAGCTGCCAAGTATTTTTGGTCTAATAGTTACCTCACTGGTACTATTGGCTCTTGTTTATACACAAGGTATCCACGTGGACATACCAATAGTGTCAACCAAGTACAGAGGGTTTACCGCAGTATACCCAATAAAATTACTTTACACATCTAATATTCCAGTTATCCTAGCGTCAGCTCTACTCGCAAATGCTGTCTTTATGGGGCAGATGCTATGGGCAAACTATAATCCTGAGAATGCCAATCCATTGTTTAACTTGATAGCTCAATTTGATCCGCAGCAATCCCAATCACCAACAGGAGGAATTTTGTATTATATTACAGCCCCAAGAAGCTTTGAACATTCGCTTCAAGATCCTGTAAGAACTGGGGTCTATATTGTATTTCTGACAGGAATTGTTACTGTATTTGGCCGTCTGTGGGTTGAGCTGGGTGGTCTATCTGCAAAAGCAGCGGCGAAAAACTTGTTGGATGCGGATGTACAGGTCCCTGGTTTTAGACGAACTCAAAGCTCTGTGCAAACTCTGCTTAACAAATACATACCGGCCGTTACAATAGCAGGTGGAATAGTGATTGGATTACTAGCATCAGTGTCAAATGTTTTGAGCGTTTTTGGTACTGGAATTGGGATCTTACTTATGGTCGACATTTTGGTTAATTATTATAACTTGCTCATCAGAGAACAAGTAGATATTCATATGCCCAAACTGGCGGCGCTCCTTGGAAGAACCTAAAAGAAAAAAAGTTATAATTGTTGGTATTCCCGGTGTAGGAAAGAGTACCATAATTTCCAATGCTACAACTGCGTTACAAAATATAGGAACATCTGTCACAACTGTAGTTTTTGGATCCGTGATGTTCGAAGAAGCCAAAAAATTGGGAATAACAGATAGAGATCAAATGAGAAAACTTTCAATTGACGTACAACAAAAATTACAAAACATGGCTGCCGATCTTATCACTAGTCTAAGAGAATCGATAGTTGTCGTTGATACTCATCTTTTCATAAGGACATCATCAGGTTATTATCCTGGATTACCTATGAATCTAATTTTAAAACTAAACCCTGACAGATTGATTCTGGTCAGCGCAAATTCGGAAGAAATTCTCAGAAGAAGAAAAGATGACAATACTCGAACAAGAGATATGATATCTGATGATGAAATCAAAAGGGATATTGGTGTTTCCCTGTCAATGATTTCCTCTCTTTCTATTTTGACAGGAGCGCCCTTTGAGATTATTCATAACCACGATAACAAGATAGATTCTGCTACGTCTCAATTGGTAGAATTACTAAAAAAATCTACTTAACTGATAAATATCAAAACATGAGCTCCATAGATATGAATATTGGGCCGATAATATCAAATTAGATTAAGGGAAAATATTTGAAATTAATTGATACTCGGGGTATAAGTGTAGTAATATCCGGGAGTGCTGCTGTTGGCAAGACTACACTGGCTGATGCTCTTGCAAAGGAATTTGGATTTAAATTGTATAATGGAGGCGATATACTAAAGGAAATTGCACGACAACAGGGTCATACAATATCGGGAAATGATTGGTGGGATTCCGATGACGCAGCAGGATTCATGAAAGAACGAAAGAAAAACCCTGCCTTTGATAAACAGGTAGATGAAAAACTAATTAAAATCGCTCAAAAGGGTAACGTTATCATTACCAGTCATACACTTCCGTGGTTAACTTACGAACCCATTACTTTTTGGCTGAGCGCATCTCAGGAGAAGCGATCTGAAAGAATGTCAAAACGTGACAACATTTCAATATCGGAGGCTCTTGATATTGTAAAGATGAGAGATAGGGAAAACAAAAAGATATATCAGAATATTTATGGCTCACAATTCGGAGAAAATAAGGATGTTTTTGATTTCATAATTAATACTGAGTTATTGACTCTTGAATCACTAGTTTATTTGTGCAAGGAAATCATAAGGAAGATGAAGGTACAATAGTTTAGAAGTGGCATATTATGACATTAAAACTTGATACATTGGAGATAATAAACGATGACGTTACTAGCGAAAAGTATGGCCATTACCCAGAAAAAAGACCCATAGATGTTTTATTGGATAATGGCATTATTTTATTAGATAAGCCTTCTGGTCCAACAAGCCATGAGCTTGTTGCTTGGACAAAGAGAATTCTGGGGATTCCAAAAGCCGGTCACAGCGGAACGCTTGATCCAGGTACTACCGGTCTCCTGCCCATCGGGCTTGGTGATGCCACAAAGGCACTATCAATACTTCTATTGGGACCAAAGGAATATTATGCTATTGCTAGAATTCACAATCAAAACAAAGTTGCCGAGATAGACAGAGTACTTGACAAGTTTAAAGGAGAGATTTACCAAAGGCCTCCGCAGAGATCGTCAGTCAAGAGATCTACTCGCGTTAGGAAAATATACGAATTAGAAAGATTGCAAAGTGCAGATAACATTCTATTGTTGCGCGTATTATGTGAAGCAGGTACGTATATTAGAAAATTGGTGTATGACGTAGGCGAAGTACTTGGAACAGGGGCTACAATGTTCGAATTGCGGAGAACAAGAGTAAGCTTATTCTCAGAATCCTCCGATAAACTGATAAGATTGCATGATTTGGTAGATGCATTTGAAACCTATAAAGAGGCAAAGGGTGAAGAAAAAATTCGCTCTATTATAAAGCCAATTGAGACGGCACTAGACGGTATAGCCACAGTTGCAGTAAAGGACTCTGCCGTTGATGCCTTATGCCATGGTGCGCAAGTTGCCATTCCTGGGATAGTAGCTGTTGATAAAGGTGTAAAGAAAGGGACCTTGGTTGGAATCTATACACTAAAGGGGGAAATTATTGCATTGGGTGAAGCGAATATGGATGCAGAAGAAATACGGCAAAATGATAAGGGTATAGCCTTTACAATTAAGCGATTGATAATGAAACCTAACATTTACCCACGGGCATGGAAAACCAGCAAAAAACTGAATAAGGATAAAGATTAAATCAAAAAAATCAAAAAAAGAATAGTTTGTTGTTATTGCCTCGTTAGCAATTTTGAATTGTGCTATTTGGTACCTTGCGCTATTCGCAGATTATTCGTCTCCGGATTCGTCACTTGCACCGTTTCCGTCATCCTCTGAGCCGGCTTGATCTGATGTGCCTGTAATATTGGACGCATTGAGCATTCCTGGTGCTTGTGCAGCCGTTGCATTAGTGGCATTTGTAATTGGTGGCAATGGTGGTTCCTCTCCTGTTTGAGCTTGTTGCTCTTCTCCATTATCAGCCTGTTGTTTTTGATCTTCAGTTGATCCTTGTTCATCTCTATTATCCTTCTGTTGTTTTTGATCTTCAGTTGATCCTTGTTCATCTCCAGTAACAGAACTTGTCACATTTGGTTCTATTGCACTTGTTGCATTAGTAATATTCGTTTGTTCATCTCCATTATCAGCCTGTTGTTCTTGATCTCCAGTATTATCTGTTGTATTGGTTGAAGTAGCATTTTCTTCAACTGCTGCTTTATCTTCCTCATTTCCTGTCTCTCCACCAGTAACATATGTTTCATTAGTACTTGTTGAAGTAGCATTTTCTTCTCCAACTGCTGCTTTATCTTCCTCATTTCCTGTCTCTCCACCAGTAACATCTGTTTCATTAGTACTTGTTGAAGTAGCATTTTCTTCTCCAACTGCTGCTTGATCTTCCTCTTCTGATGTTGCATTAGCTACTGGGACTTCATCATCTTCCTCTGAGGGTGCGCTGGTAGTATTTACTACAACGGACTCAATTTGTTTAACTTCTTCAGGAGTTGCGAGCGATAATATTGATTTGTTATCGTTAGGGTTAGATGTCAACTTGTCAAGCACATCAGTTGGCGCAAGACCAACGCCGGTGCTATTCTTCAGGTCTTCATCCACAAATTTTATGATTTTTGTGGAATTTGCAGGAAGCATTTCCAATATTTCAGTTCTATTTGCAATTGAAAGTGCTTCGCTATCCGGGTCTTTAACCAGTGTCTCTTTTGGTAGCTCATCTACTGTTGTAGCATCTGCTGGGGGCGGTGGAGGTGCTGCTCCATCTTCGCTCTTTGGTGTAAAACCTGGATTTTGACCGTCAAATGCGGGAATTTCCGAATCAGTTGTGTTTGTTGTATTTGTACCTTGACCAAAAATTACTTGACTTTGCGTCGGGATTACGATAAATAACGCTGATGCCAGTAATAATAAACCTACAAAACCGTATTTTAGGAACTTCATTTCAAGACATACTTTTAACATGTTAACGATAATTTAAACAATGCTAATAAGATTTGTGGATTTGGAAGATATGTTAATTCACTAGAGGGTTCTTACAGCATTCAAAGAATTAGCATCCATGAGTAAAAGGTAGTAGATGGATCTAATTAGATTGTAAAATAAGAGTACTTTTTGCGGTGAAATTAAAAAAGATTAAAAAGATTAAAAATTTAGAAATCTTCGCAATTTGATTTCTTTGTGTCTCCTCGAGATGGATGGTAATCTAGGATAATATCGTCTCCACTACCGCAATCAAATTTATCTGCTCCCGAACCTCCTCTTAATACATCATCATCTTTTCCACCAAAGAGTTTGTCATTTCCTTTGCCACCAGATAGTCTATCATCTCCGCTTCCTCCAGCTATGTTATCTTTACCTGCAAAGCCTTTCAGTTTGTCATCACCCTTTTCTCCGTAGAGCCAATCATTTCCTCTATTTCCTCCAATCCAATCATCTCCTCGACTTCCAAAAATGAAATCATCACCTCTATTTCCTTCTATTATGTCATTTCCTTTGCCACCTGTTATATCATCGTCCCCACTATTACCTTGAATCACATCGGTATTTCTTCCACCATAAATGGTGTCATCACCGCCATTTCCTTCAACTATGTCTTCATCATCTCCTGCCAATATGAAATCATCGCCAGAATTTCCAATAATATTGTCATCTCCATCATGTCCATACAGGTTATCTTCTCCAGATTTTCCCCACATTACGTCATCACCGCCCAATCCCCAGATACTATCATCATCATTTGTTCCCGGGAGAATGTCGTCATCATCACTTCCTACAATATTGTCTGCCCATGCACTAGAAATAACTGAGGGAGATAGTGCAGCCATGATCACCGCAATTAAAGCAACAAATATTTTTTTACCGTTGATAATCTTATAGTACATCTCTTATCTACAACTAGTAGAATGTCCACTAATTTAAGCAGTACTTTTTTTTTATCAAATTCAAAGTAAATCTAATCTCTTTTTTTGCATGGGGGACCAAATTGGACTATACAAAATACAGCTATACGGATTTGAAATTACGCATACATTCGGACTTGTCTAAAGGGGATGGCCAGATCGGAAGAG
>DATIFZ010000037.1:0-4143 GCA_035454925.1 Nitrososphaeraceae archaeon | reverse complement strand
TTTTTCCTAAATCTAAATACATGTATACGTCTTACAATTAAATTTATAGCTAAATAAGAGAAACATGAGGCTATAATAGATGCTATTGTTGCAGCTTGTACTGGCTGATATTCTATTCTCAACAATTCAAGTAGAATGAAGAACCTTGATACATTATTGATAATATCAAATATGGCATCAGCAAATATCATCTTTGTTACTATTTGTTTTAGAATATCAAAGTTCAATTTGCCTGTAAGTTTTTTTGTATATTTCTTCTTATTATCAAGATGAAAAAGAATAACAAAAATTACTTTAGAGGAGATGAATCCTGCTATTACAGTTAATGTAGAAGTTGCAAAATCATCATTGGAATATTTAGTAGATACATATGCAACGACAATACTGACAATAAAACCAACCGAACCTGAAAGTAGCAGATTCTTGTTGAGAGATATGGTGCTAGTATACTTCACATAAAATTTTGTAAGGTAATTTGTTATTTTGCCACCAGGTTTTATTTTCAATTAATGGTCTATATGGCAAACAATCATTTATCAGTACTCATATAAAATTGGTCTTTTGTTCTTTGTAATATATACTGCGGCAATTGCGGAGTTGAACCATATATTCTATACTAGTATCACGAATAAGGTTTATACTTGGAAACTAGATCTGACAGCGGGAAACTTTCACCCCCAACTATCTTTAATTTGACACTTAAATCGCCGTTCTTTATCTCTATAATATTATAGGAGTTTTGAAAGAAGCCTCTAAATCTTGAGGTGCTAGCAGTGCCCGCATAAGCAATCCGAAGGGGACCAAGATTCCATATCCACGGACGATGTTTATGACCGCATAAGACAAGATCTACCTGGGATTCGAGGCATACCCTCAGTGTATCGCCGGCATCTAGGATCAAGATTTTATCAGTGCCGGTATCCGGTATTGCAATCAGGTGGTGATGCATAGCCACAATTATTTTCTTACGCTGTCCTTCAAATTCCTTGATAGTCTTCTGCATCCATGACAATTGTCTATAGCCAACTTCGCCTTCGTCCCTATCAGGTCTGGCAGTGCTAAGTGTTACTATCACCACCTCATCCATATCATGGATCTGTTTGCCTGGGAAGAATTTCTTGTATAGCAAATATCCTGTATGTCTGTAATCATGATTCCCAGGTATGACAATTAGATTATGACAATCGAAACGTGTTAATTCCTTTCTTGCTCGCTCAAATTGCGGAAGGATCCCTTCGTCTGTTAGATCGCCCGTTACTATTATGGCATCAGGTTTCATACTATTCACTTCCTCAACTATATCATCAAATACCGATGAATTGTAGAGACTGCCTATATGAATGTCAGAAATTTGAACCAAAACTGGCATGTGAACAGAAGTTGTGTTCCTATGGTATATTAATGCAATTCTGGAACGGTAAACGTCTTAAAAAATATGTCAAATACTAAATTTGCAAAATAAAATCAAATCATGAATTTTCTTACCCTTATTGTTTATTCTAAATCCCTCTCTTAGGTTAATTGTAAATACAAGTCTCGGACTTTTTGGGGCAATTCTTGTAATTCTTGTAATCTTCAATGCATTATCTCCGATCAGTTGTTTATTCATGTTTTTTCTAAATAGTCAATACTTAACTATATTCTTCATTATGTTAATTTTTTTATGAATATTAGACAATAGATTAACACTCCAATACAATATGGCAATTGATGGGATTGGTTGTTTCTTGTTCATCACAACCCATATCTCCATCACTTGTCTAATTCATATGGTATGACATCGTTATCATAGAAGATATCTCGTCTTTTATAATGTATGATATTCAATAAGAAATTTCAGGATTAGTCTCATTCATCCAACAATCGAAACATACTTCAAAATCTAGTTGATAAACTCCCTTTTTATTTTTGTTGTTACCAGTGGGCAATCCGAAAGATGACGCTCATTGAAACTTCTTACAAGATATTATTTGATTGTCACAATTGTGTATACCGTTGATCTTTCCTGCAGGTGGTATCAACAGCCCTCTTCTACCAACGTGACAAATCCAAATTTTGTTGTGGAAATGAAATCGCAAAAGTTTCTATATAACATCTAATAAGATATATAATAGATTTTAATGTTAATTAAAAAGATACTTGTCGCAGTTGATGGTTCGGAGCCTTCCTCCGAGGCCAGCATTCAGGCGATTGATTTGGCCAAAAAATATGAGGCAACATTGATTGCAATACACGTCATTGATCCAAGGTATAGTCATTTGGAGACTGCCCTGTCACCAAGACCTGGAAGAATCAAAGAAATTTTGACGTTTGCAAAGGAAAAAGCTTATCAGCATTTATACAAGGTTAAACAAAATGCAACAGAAAATAACGTCAGGGTAAAGATCGATGTTATTGTTGGCAAGTCCTCTGTCGTAAAAGCGATTATCGAATACGCTGAGAAGAATAAAATAAATATGATTGTCATTGGCAACAGGGGCATCTCCGGATTTAAAAGAATGCTCCTGGGTAGCGTTGCTAGCGGTGTAGTAACATATGCAAGCTGTCCTGTATTAGTAGTGAAATAACTATTTAAATAGATTATTCACTTGAACCAAGGGAATCAATGAAGGATTGAATGCGTAGTAGCAGCGCTGCAAGTCGCTATAATTTCTATTTCATAGTATATTCTAATTTGTAAATCATATATGGAAGGAATGACTGTTGGTAAATAGCGACAGAATTAGTTGGAACAAAATACTAATCTCCCTAGTGACTTTAAGATGCAATTGAATCTATTGGACATGTATATTTAAATTGAATGTCGCACCAAATCGAACTATGGCAAAATTATTTGAAATGGATGAAAAGGTGACACTCAAAGACCAGATGGAAAACCACGTTACAGGTGCAGTAATATTAATAAATAAATTCAATGTTGATTCCAATGAAGTAGAACAATTTTTAGATGCATGGAAAGAGGATGCTACCAGATTCAAAGATCAATCAGGATTTGTTTCTGCACAATTACACAAAGGCGTTGGAAAGAGCAGTGTTTTTATCAATTACGCGGTATGGGAATCCTTAGAGCATTACAAGGAAGCCGTTGTTAATGTCATCGGTCATGATTTTCAATCCGTACTTTCCAAATATCCTCAGAGTCTAGTTGTTTCTCCACATTTATTTAAAAAAGTTGCCGTTCCTGGAATATGTGGTGACTAGCTCTGGATTCTTACTTGTAAATATAATCTGGAAAAAAATTATAGTAACTTATTAAAAAAAGATACGAGAGCAAGAATCAGTAGAAAGCGTATAAGTCAGCAGGAGATAATTAAATTATGAAAGTTGGAATTATAGGATCCGGAGATGTAGGCAGGAAACTGGCAGATGGTTTTATTGAACTTGGACACCAAGTTAAAATAGGCTCACGTGATCCGAATCAGCGTAAGATTACCGAATGGATAGACAAACACGATAAAGAAAAAGCATCATCAGGAACCTTTGCAGAAACGGCAAGTTTTGGTGAACTCGTAGTATTAGCAACTTTGTGGGAGGGAACAGCTGCTGCGATACAACTGGCAAATTCTAAAAATCTTGCTAACAAAATTGTTATCGATGTTACTAATCCATTAGATTTTTCTAAGGGTATGCCACCAAGATTAGCATTAGGTCATACGGATTCTGCTGGCGAGACCGTTCAAAGAATGTTATCTGACTCCAAAGTTGTTAAGGCTTTCAACATCGTTGGAAATCCTCATATGATACATCCCGATTTCCCTGGTGGGAAGCCTACAATGTTTATATGTGGAAACGATGAGGCAGCCAAAAAGACTGTAACAGATGACATTCTTTCAAAGTTTGGCTGGGAAACAATAGATATTGGAGGAATAGAAGGTTCTAGGCTTCTCGAACCAGTTGCTCTTCTATGGATATTACACTACTTCAGAACCGGTAACGGAAATCATGCTTTTAAACTGTTACAAAAATAAGTGATCTAAAAAATATAATTTTATGGAGATGTTCGGTCGTCGGGAATCGCGTTGTTGAGTTATATGCGTCGTTTGTTAGTGCCTTTCTAGAATCCCTTCTACGAATTCCAAAATTTACAATTAGAGCTGCTTTATGTTAATTATAACTAATTTATTACTTGTTGGTCAAAATATT
>DATIFZ010000036.1:0-24986 GCA_035454925.1 Nitrososphaeraceae archaeon | reverse complement strand
GGTCCTCTGAAAGGTAAGGAACTCTCCGAGCTTGTCGGTCTTATGAGCGATGGGGTTGTTTATGTAAATGTTCATTCAGGAGAATTTCAGAATTACCAGAAATCGAAATTAATATGACTTCGACAACATCTAACAATACAATTCCGAACTAAGAATAGGTAAAGTAAAAAATATGGATCATAGAATATCTTTGGAGTTTAAGGTCTATCACCTTTTTATTTTTGACTATTTCCATCTTATCTTATCTTATGTTATCCTGAATACAAATGACATTCAAAACATACTAAGGTATATTCAATGATTTGAGACTTTCATACGATTCTCGAATTTTTAGATACAGATCCTTCGTAGAAGGTTCCAGTAATGCAAAGGAGAGATAAAAATCCTCAGCCTCACGTAGATATCTCTTAATTTTATTATTCACTAGTTTTCCCTCTACTTTTGACATATTACTTATGAATTTCATATTATTGGCTCTATCAACCAGTTTTATAACTTTCATATCATAGTCAGCAGAGCTTAATCCTTTGGAGTAATGTTGGAATCTGGCTAATTGTCTTTGCTGATCATCATCTCCAGGGAAATTTTCAAGTGGTTTTATCTTTAAGTCCATACAAATCTCGTAGACTCTGTTGCCAAATCTATATTTGAGATATGCATCAAAACCGTACTCCTTTGTCTTGTACAAATCGAGTATTCTGTCATTATCTTCCATTACATCATGTAAAATCGAGGAAACTATTTCTACACTAGTTATATTACGATTAACCGTGAGATAATGCTTAACTACATCTCTCGTAACTGGCCAGATGTGCGTTTCAAGAAATGGAGATTGATCGTCTTCCCTTTTAATTCCATTATGGACTTCAGTGGACATATCCATTGCAGTATTGATATAATCATCAATCCTTATTCCACTTTGAACTAGAAATTCTTCGAGCTCATCTCTTTTGAGGAAATCCAAGCTATTCACAAGATTATTGTTAACAACTGCACAACAAAAGCATTTCTTCTAAAGTAAATTGAAATACCAACTAGAAGATTTAACATCCTTTTTCCTGGCATTTTGTGGTGAAATATATTAAAAAATCAATGTACCAAATATAAAAATCATATTATTTTTTGTTCATTGTGTCAATGGCCTTCTTTTTTTCTTCATTTAATTCATCCAGTGAAACGCTATTGGCTAAAATAATAGTTTCACCAACTCCGTCAGCATCCGCTCGGGTAAAAATTGCCGCATATTCAGTGGATGAAAGAGCTTTGATTATCGAATCATCTTTAGGCAACTTTAATTCTAATTCTCTGATAGGTATGACTGAGCCAAAATTATCGATATCAAGTTCAATAACTTTGATTTTGTTTCCTTCTATTATCTTGTCCACCTTTACTAACAAGGCACACCAATATGTTATGCGTAACCCAAGTACTTAGGTATTTCACTAGTCAGGCTTAAGACTGATTAGAAAGCGCTCATTGGATATATTTTAAAACTTGCCACCTATTGGAAAAAATGGGAGTTGAATTATCCCTAATATTGTAATTTGGTAACTGCCATACTCAGAACCGTAATTGTTCAACAATTATATACTATTTCTGATTTTTCAGCGTAAATAAGATATATTTCCATGGATATTCTTATTAATGATATTAGTTCTATATCTTGCAATGACAATTATGCGTGATGAGCAGAATATCATATTTTTACTTCCTATTATAATAACTCTCAATACGGTATTTGTCTCTGGTTTTATCGATTTTGAATCAAATGGGATGATTATTTCAAATTCTATCAGTCTTTACGAAGAAAGGAAGACAAAATCATCCAGATTGCCCTCCAGTCACTGGTGTAGAAAATGCTCTTCTGATTCTTTTTATCTGGAGGATACAATTCAAGTTACACCCAACTCAAATAAACCAACTCTATGTGAAATATACGTATGCGATGGTTGTGGCGAGAAAATTGAGTTTTGGAAATATATTGAAGGTTCCCAATCGGCCTAAATTTTTCTAATAGTTTTGACTGATGTAAAAAACACAGATATTTCAGCTAAAATTTTAAATGCTGTTTTAAATTACCTATTGTTTCGTTTAATTGACTATTGACTTGTTCATATGTTTCTATCTGCTGTTCGAATTTAGATATTTGTTGATATAGTTCTTGCTGTCTCCACATGATTTCAAATATAGTAACATAAGATTTAACAGTTGATTTGATGGAGGAAAAAAAAGACACGCCAATTGCTTCATAAGAAGTTTTTTTGGTGTCATCTTTTAATTCGGTGTAGATTACAAATTTTCCATCAACTAACAAAATTGAAGCCCTGATCCTTGAAGATTCTTCAAGATTAATAATTTCAATTCCGAATTCATTTCTTAATTTTTGAGAAAGTAAGGCTATGTCATCATCGAATGGCGTAAGAATCCTTATTCTTAATTTATCATTTTTTCCTTTCAGTTGCTGCAACATGGGAAGCATGCCTACATTTTCTTGTCTGTGGAATGCATTAGAGGTAGAAAAAATTCCTTGAATTTCGTTTTTTGATGACCCTGCTAACTTGAATACCAGATCTTGCACCTGAAAAGGATCTCTAATAACTTGAAACGTTTCATTTTCATCAGTTTCTATATCATTTTTTATACCAAATTCATGTTCCTTCGGAACAATAATCTCCCAATTAGGATTGTAAATATATTGTTCTTCGATACTAATCGACTTAAACTCATGTCCGTATAGATTTGCCAATTTCTTAAATATGGTGATACAATTCTGGGAATCAAACAGGAATTTATCTCCGTCTATTGTTTCCTCTATAACTTTTTTGTTTTCAATTATACTACCACATAATGCACAAGCACGTTTGTTACTAAAATTATTTTTATCTGGGATTTTATTGCTATTCTCATGCAACAGCAATTAATCCCTACGAGGGCATTTAAAGGTTTAATGAAATAATGAAGAAATCCTAAAAAATTTAATAAAAATGTGTAATTTAGATAAAAATCATAATTTATGACCAATTAATTATCAAATATTCGATGTGATCATCATGGTTGATAATTTTGTAGTTTTTGGGATATGCATGAGATTAACTAATGTTCTAATTTTTTTTACTAGATGATTTCAAAAAACTGACTATTTGTTGTAAGTATATTTCTATGCTCTTTATTGCATGGCATTAGCCTCAATTCAAGAAAACACCATGACAACAAGCCAACCAGTAGGGCAAGTTCATACAAACGTAAGTGGACAGAGTTTTACTGTAGGACAAAGTTGGGGAGCTTTAAGAAAAGCTTGGAAAGGGTATCGAATAGCAAAAGTACAAAACGATGATACCAAAATGAATGAATATGCAAACAAAATTAGGAAAATTCAGGGTGAATTAAACATCGCCTTATCGTCATTCCCAAATTTGGGAATTTCCTAAATTTTTTTCTTTTAATAAATTAAGAATAAGACTGTTTCTCAATCTCGTAACCTTTATATATTTAGTTCAGTAAAGTAGTGTTTGTGAGTAACAACAATTCAAAATCATTTACACAAGAGTTTTTTGGTTTTCTGAAAACATTTGGAATTATTGGACTAGCTATTGCATTCGTAATAGGCTTAGCAGCATCCAGACTAGTAACTTCACTTGTTCAAGATATTATTAATCCCACAGTAGGTCTATTCCTTCCAGCATCTCTAGAAAAAATGTCTGCAAATGTTACCACTATTTCTGGAGGTACTTCACAGTTCAAATATGGAGACCTAATTGCCAATATAATTGACTTTGTCATAATCGCACTGATTGTATTCATTGCTTATAAGTTCCTGAAAAGTCACAAATTGATAGAAGATAAGACAGAACCGGAATCTAAATAAATTTTTCGTTTCCAAATCTTAATTTTGTTTACTGGTGTGATACCTTTATTTTTTTGATTTACACAATGCTGATTATTAAAAGGAAAATTTTCTAATTATAATTTTTAATACAATATTCCTATTAATTCATTTATCCTCAAGCAAGGACTCAATTTTTTTATTCAGGTCCAAGAGTTTTTCCAACAATTTCTAATTATGTTCTTCAAGAACTTTAATTTTTTCCAACAATTTCTCGTTGTAGCTTTCTAATTGTTCGATTCGATTCAGTGTAAAATCCTGCTTATCTGAAGTCTTTTTTGCCTATCGAAAATCCACCAACTAACAATTGCACCAATTAATGCCCCGATAACAATTCCCAAATATGTACTCGAAGAATTTGTCATATCCATACAATTTGGAGATAATTCTGGTATGCAACCCCATGGTAGAGCCGAAAATCACATGGTTTTGATTATTGCACTATCCATTTTACTATTTTCTCAGTACATCGAAGATGAATTCTTAAACCATCTTATATCGATATTACCTACCGCTACCCGGCAAACCAATTCCTTTTAGCGGAGTGCGGTAGTCCGTGGTCACATTAATGCCCTCATTGGCGGTTATACTTATCTTTTCCAGGTTTGTTTCGGGTTTAGGATAAAAGAAAAATGATTGACCTGGTGCAAGCGCATCTAGATTCTGAATGTCATTTTTCCCTAAATACACACTAATATTCGAGAGTGAATTGATTCCAACATTATTTACTCTTATTCTGTAATAAGTTCCAGCGATATCAGTAGTGTCCTTCGTAGCATCAACTTCTAACGCATATGGAACCTTTGATTCTTGTTTTATGACGAAAATTAATATTCCTGCAAATATTACTCCAAATAATATATAGTAAAGATAAATTTTTCTCATCATAATTTCTATGGCCATGTCATTTAATAACTTCATCATGATCGAAAATAACATAAAATTTTGGCAAAGATTAGATCGTTTCTATGTAGATGATTGATGGAACAAGACCTCCGTTAGAGGTATTTTATTGCTTAAAAATAGTAAATTCGTAAGGATAATAAGGTGAAATATTATAAAATATAAATTCTAAAGTATAGTTCTTCTATCTGTTTGGCTTTTGACATACCCAACTGGGTGGCGACAATTATTGAACTAGGCATTGGAATCGTAATTGCAATCGTAGTGTATAGAATTCAATCACAAACTGCGAAATTGGCCGAGGAACTTCTATCAAAAATTTCTTCCATGACATCCAGGATGGATGCGTTATTAGAACAAAGAAGATTAGATGAAATAGCAAGAAAAGAGTTTGAATGTAAAAGAATCATTGAACACCTAGAATATATACAGAAAAAAGAACAAGAGTTGAAGGATTATTTGACCGATTATCTCTCGGGAGATACGACAAGCGAACAGCTGCACTATTTTATAAAGCAGAATTTCATGCCCATAGCAAAATTCAGAATTCGTGAGATAGAAGATGCTATTAGACAGGTAGGTGACAAATTGACCGATAATACCCTCAGATTGGACTTTTTGTCGTACATTGAGGCTTTCTTGAATCTGAGTGAGCTGGTTCTCGTAGATGGTAAACCGCAAAATGATAACGATCTTGAAAGTTTTATAATGTCCATTAATCTTCAATTAAAAAGAATACAAGAGTTCCTCACCAGGTTTGGTAAAGAGATACAATAAACTAACAATAATGGTACATTGTTTTTCTTCAATACATATTTTTTAAAAACTAAATTTCATGAATCAGCTCCTTTAGATTCCTCTTTGGCTTTGGCACCAGCATCCTTACCGGATATCCTAGGCAAAGGATGGAGGATGGCGAGAGGTCCATAGATAATATTTCCTTTATTTTGATTTCATCAAACATGCCTATCCATATGGAGCTCAACCCTAAAGCATGCGCAGCAAGTTGGGAGTACGCCGCTGCAAGAGTGGCATCTTGTTGAGAGAATTTTCTGATCGTGTCTGGTGGAAAATTTAATTTTATTCTCTTGGGATTTGTACAAAATACAAGTACAACTGGCGCATGCACGTAAGGTTGATTGTTAGCCGCCTCGACCAGCTTTCTCTTAATTTCCTCATTTTTTATGTGATATATTTCGAAACCTTGGAAGCCTCCTGCAGTAGGTGCAGTATCAGCCGCTGCAAAGATCATTTCAAGCTTCCATTCTTCCACATCTTTATTGTCAAATTTTCTCTGTGATCTTCTATTCAACATAACATTGAAAATGTTTGTCTGTACAATATCCTCTATATCGTGAGCCGGAACATCCTCTTTGGGGTATAGTAACTGTGTATTCTTGTCGGTAAACATTCTTGAAAAAATATCGTTTGGAAAAGACACGTATATTTAATCACTTGAAGGTTATTAAATTGGATCAATTGATTAATCGATTAACTCGAATCGATCATATCTAATACAAAGTAATATTAAGTATTTATAAACCACCATTGTTTACCATTAAACGGTCAAAAATGGTTAAGAACAAGTTGAGAAACCAGGTCTCTGTAACAAATGCATCCAAAACAACCTACAATACTTATCTCCAGGATGTAATTGAGACTATTCAAAATTGTATAATTGATATGACAAATGAGATCGCAAAAGTTCAATCCCAGTAAGCTCAATCACTTTCGAATCTCCAGGTTGAATACTTTGAAGCTACAAAAAACGTAATTCAGAATGTATCCAATCTTCAAAGTACTTTCCTTGAAAATAATTGGAACAACTTTGATAACAGATCAGCTATATATGCCGAGCGAATTAAAAACCAAGTAAATATATTTACAGAAAATTTTGTAACGTCATGTGAAATATGGAATCAAATTGTTTTGAATACAATTGATATTTCAAAAGAGAACATAAAAATGTATACCCGAGCATTGACATCAATGGAATTATACCCTCGAAATCTTATTTCCTCTTGGAATTCACTCCTGATTCAGACATTTGGCAAATAAGCTATACTCGGGACCTACATATCATTTTGTATTATAAAATATCAAACGACAATTAAGAATTATGGTATCAGAAGGTATTTAGCTTCTGGAAACTATTATTATCATCTATATTGTTCTATCGATTTATTCTACTGATATTGATTCAACAAATTGAGATAGATCCATTCTATAATAATCAATCATAGCAGCATCATACTGTTGAACTATCTCAATTGGTTCTCCTTTATTCTTTCTATTGATAATAAGTTCTCTTTGATAGTAGCTTGTTACGTATTTGTAACCGCGTCTTCTTGACTCCTTAAGAAATTCAGATCTGAGCATGTGGCCTCCTTTTTCTCCAAGATATCCAGTCTTAATTGCTATCCATTCCATAAAAACTGAATTCTTTCTACCTAAATTTTGATCTAAGGTACCACGTCTGAGAGATTCCATATGGATGGTGTTCGTTTTACCCAAATTTTCATCATATCCATCATCCCTAGGTTTGTGTTTTTCCAAAGGACCTCCTTTTACATAACCAACAATCTCCCCAGCGTCACTGTTGATTCTTAGAGTTATGAGAATCGTACTTGGATCGCAAATTGACTTACGAAATTCTCTATCGTGAAAATTCATAGGAGAACAATATTCATGACGTATCTTCATTATCGTGTCACATAAATCCGTACCTATCTTCTCCCTTTCACTGATAGTATTTTCTACAACTGTTACAAAACTAATTTCATTCTTACGCAACGATGCTTTAATCTCGAGTTCTCTTTCCCATGCCTGCCTAAAACCTTCAACATTATCAAAAAAATTCTTCCTATATTCAGCGGGTAAACTCTGTATCACCCTTTCAAAAGTATCTTTGTCATCCCTTTGTTTAAGCGAAGTAAAGTACTCTACAGACTTTTCATTGATCACCTGAGAATGCCATCCAATCCCACGCGCGTTGCGTCTTGCCAGGTCCTTGGCATAATTAAAATCACCCAAACAATATCCGGCAATTCGGTCACAAATAGACAAGAATAGTCCAAGCTTCTCGTAATGTTCATGGGTATCAGTATCATCTTTATCTATGCCCGCCAGATTAAATAATTCATTCATTCTTTTTAGCGCATGTTCTTTTTGCGCCCCTGAGAATGGATATGTTGTTCTGTGTATTAGGGCAATCACTATATTCAGATCTATTTTGAAAGAGTCAATAAGTTTAGCTAATTTTTGATCGTTTCTAATAAAGAGCTCAATATTGTCCTCATTGGGTTTCTCAAATTCTTTTCTTGGATCGAAATCGTGAAATAATGCAGCAACAAAAAGATTTTTAATATCCTTTAGAAGGATTTTATTTTCTGACTTTTGATTTATTGCAGACATCAATGAAATATATGCAACTTCTAGATTATGGTTGATGGTGTGATAACCGGGATAATCTGATCCTAGACCATTTTTAGAAAATTCGGAAACTGCATGTCTTATAATTCTGGATGTAGCCTTCATATCAAAATCCATTTTTGCGACTAATTCCAGTATTTTGTCTTTATGAGCTGCTTCTTCGGTAAGACCGATATTATATCGAGTCCACCATGGAAATAGTCTTATTCTCTTGTAATGTTCATACCACCAAGGTAGTCGTTTGGTTGGGGTTAGATGGTGCTGTGCCCCAGTATTTGTGATATTACTCTTATCAAATAGCAACAAACGACACCTCGTCAAATAACAATACAATTGAATATAAAAAACTTGTTACTAGAATACATTCAAACACTGAAATGCAAAAATTAGGATATTTTTACAATAAATTACAATTAATTGCCTTCTATGTTGCATTTTTTGTTTATGTTATTTGGAGCTTACAATCCGAATTTCATAACATGCTCAAAAACTACTCCTTCAACTCAATCCAATATCAGGTATTATTGTAATTTTTAGCTCTAATTACATAAGTTGAATTTATCAACTAATTTTTTCATCCCCTTTTTGAAATCATCTTGGAGAAATTTGAATATACCACTTTACAATTATTTGCCAGATTATCGAATTCATCTTTCTTGTTGTTTAAAATAGAATCTGCACTTACACCAACTTCAGTCAATTCAGGTCCATAGTTCCGTGTCCAATTGCTGATCATCTCGGGGGTTACTTCCAAATGGAACAAAATTCCGGTAGAGTTACCAACTTTAAATGCTTGTGGATACAAATTGGAGGAGGCTAAAAGTATTGCTGATTTCGGAAGTTCATAAGTATCTCCATGCCACTGGAATACCTTTATTCTCTCACTTGCTATTCCTTTAAAGATATCATTCCTTCCTTCATTATTTACTTTTACTTCGAACCATCCAATCTCTTTTCGCTGTCCCTTATATACCCTACCTCCTAACGCTTGAGCAATTAATTGTGAGCCTAGACAAATACCTAGTAACGGTACTTGATTATGACTTGCATTTCTTATCAATTTTTGTTGTTCCTCCAGATAAGGGAGATTTTGGTAAACTGACATGTATCCCCCCAAAATGACAATTGCTGCATATTTATCAACCTGTTGAGGAATATTCTCTTTTTTTACATGTTTAGTGTCAATCTCAAATCCGTCAGACTCAAATAATTCCCTCAAATTGCCCAAGGTCTCAATCTCTGTATTTTGGATTGAAAGGATAACGTTTTTCAACTATATGGTATTAAAAACACTCATTATATCTACCTTAGTAACTCAATTCCTCGTATCTAAAACAATCTATGGTATGATCATTGACCATACCGATAGCTTGCATCATTGAATAACATATCTTGGAACCTACAAACTTGAATCCTCGTTTTTTAAGATCCTTGCAAATGAGATCAGATTCTTGTGTCATGGAAGGAACTTCTTTATAGCTTTTCCATGAATTTTGTATAGGTTTGTAGCTTACAAAATTCCATATATAGGTATCAAAACTGCCAAACTCTTTTTGGATTTCAAGGAATGCATTCGCATTGATAATTGTTGCCTCAATCTTTTTCTTATTTCTAATTATGGATGCGTTGGAACAGAGTTGCTTAATTTTCATCTTGTCGTAGTTTGCTATTTTCTGAACTCTGAAATTATCAAATGCCTTTCGAAATTCTTCACGCTTACGGAGAATAATACGCCAACTAAGACCTGCTTGCATTGCCTCAAGTACCATAAATTCAAATAGCTTCTTATCATTGTGTAAAGGTACTCCCCATTCTTTATCATGATAATTAATCTCGATCGATTCTTTTGCCCACTCGCATCTTGGATCCATTTCTTGTACTGAATATATTCTTTGAACTGCATCGTTATAATTCTACTCACCTCACACAATGGTTTTACAACAAATGGATCAAGTAAATCACTAAATGGTGATCTTAACAAACTTACAAACATCAGAACAATACGTGATCTAATTAGATGATTACTTTCAGCGATAAATCATAATTTTAATAGTAACGTCTGGAACGTATCAACATCAATGAATCTTCGAGTCTTCAAAAATTTGAATCACGATAAAAGATCTTCTCTTGAGAACTTGCCTGCAAGTATTTTTCCAGGTTTTGATTTATAATCTGAAATACCAATACCAACAGCAATCATAGCCTCCTTATCTTTTGCATGTGGAGACAAAAATTGTGTCACAGCATCGTCATAAAAAGTTGATCCTGAAGCACCCATTCCTTGACTATACGCAGACAGGTAGATTCTCCCTGCTATAATTCCAGATTCAAATTGGCATAGCCTGTAGCCCCTATTTCCTAGTGTTTCCAGTACTGACTTTAGATTGGTCATCATGTAAAAAACAACACTGGCATCACTAAACAGAGGTTGTTCTAGACAAAGATATCCTGAGGTATTTCTGCGAACGTTTGAATTTAAGAGATTAATTGAATTATCTTTTCGATTAAAAAAATATGTTCCTTTTTGCAAATTAGCTACTTCATTTGCAATGAAATAAATATCTATCATAGATTTTTTCTCAATAAAGTCTGAATCAATATGCCTGGTTAAGCTATAAAGAATATTTGAAAGCTGTTCAAATGCAATTGGCTGCCTCGAGAATTTTCTAGTAGATCCCCTTAAAAGTATGACATTGGATAGTGATTGTGAAATTATGGGTCTGGGATCTATTTGCTTTGATTCTATGATACCAGCTTTTTCTGGTTCCTGAAATTCGATCATTGATACCGAATGTGTCCACTTGCGTACCTCTTCGCTTGAATTCAACGATGATGCATTATGTAATTCCCATATCTGGGGATATTCCATTTCTTTGTTCTTTGAAAGTGGAACAATATCCGGAACAAAGCTAGATGGATATTCCATTTTCTTGGGCTTTTCTTGTGAATATCCAATTCCAATTGGTGCTAAAACCACCGATGCTTCTTTTCCTTCATCAAGACATAACATATCATTTACAACTTTGTCAACAAACCCAAGTATCAATTTGGTACCCAATCCAAACGACATTGCGGTTGCAATCAAATTAGCAGCAATTACACCAGAATCCCAAAACCAATGTCTATACGAACGGGCCTGATATTTCCAGGCGTTCCTCCATGCAATGGAGGTTAGAATTATAGTAAATGGTGAATTCTTTATTTGATCGTTATCTCCCGCAGCCTCTGCCAATAATAATCTATAGTCCCCTTCTCTCAAATTTGTTAAAGTGAACTGGCCGGGGCAGAAATGATAGATACCTGCTCGCAAACCGTTAATGTTTTTGGACACTATATAGACTTCAATTGGGTATAAGGCGCCAGTTGCAGGAGCAGCACGCATTAAATATTTACCATGAGGAAACTTGATTTGTCTTGTAATTCCTGATGAAAAAAAAAGTAATGATGACAACAATTTGATATCTATATCTGGCTTGGTGCTAACTGAACGAGAAACTTGAACCGTATCTAACATGGTAACAACATTTTGGTCAGGAGTGGGAAAATCTACTGGTAGAGCCATTGATGGAATCTTTGAATAAAATTTAAAGGCATTTGGCTTATTATCCCAATCAAGGTAATGGCCAGATGATCTAATGCTAAATTCAGAATGCTTGGTTTCTTCGTGATATTTCAATGCGTATTTGATATCTTCGTTCATGTGTTTCTCTTCTAAATTCAAGTATTTGTGTTATAAGAATTGATCTTGCTTCCTCGGAGTTGTGAAATTGATTGGTTTGACGAGTGTGAACTATCAGTTGACATAATTATCATTTACTAATCAAAGAATCTATTTCTAAATGAGATTGGTAGTCAATATCGATATCTATAGTATGACAAAATTTAAATAGTTTCCATTGAAGTAATTTTTAATGACTCTCTCAATAAACTGTAAAGACGCAGGCGATCCGGTTTGTACTCATACTATGTATGGAAATACTGAAGAAGAATTACTTCAGAACGCTAAAGAACACGGAATTAAGGTCCATGGATACACCGAAGAACAATGGAACGAAGAAATTTCAAAGAACTTGGAGCATTTTAGAAAGGTAATAAAGAAAACCTAGTCCTACGCGCCCTTCATATTTGAGTGCCCCATCTAATACAAGGTTTTTTGTGCACGATTTTGACTTGAACGAAAAAAGACGAAAAAATGTAAATTTTGTATACTTGCTTATACTCTTACTTAGTAAAATTATGATACCTATTATTTAATATAAAATCAACTTTGTTACAATAAACCTTAATTATAGAAGCTAAAGAAACTAGAAATCGAAAAAATTAATATTGGTCTAGTATCCAAATGAAAACTAAAAATGTCTGAAGAGGGAATTGCAACTCAATTACTGCAGGAAAGTATTGGAAAAAATGTTCTTGTGAAACTAAAGGGAAGAAGATCAGTAAGGGGAAAAATTAAGGGATTTGACAAACAAATGAATATCGTGATAACCGAAGCTACAGAAGTCATAGAACAAGGCAATAATAATAACTCGGAAAAAACTAAGGAGCAGGAACAAGAGTCGCAAATAGGCGATGCGCTGATACGGGGCGATAATGTAATTACAATAGCAGTTTTATAAAATATAGATTTTTTCTAACCAGTTCTAAGTTTCAAAAAGATATTAGGAGAGATTATCTTGTCACTTGTTACCATTCAAAGGACATAATATCCAAGAAAATCTTAATCGATTATCTATTTCCTGCTCTACAGGCTAAACTTCTAATTGAAAATTTTTATTGCGTTGTTAAATTCTGAATTATCTAATGGTGCCACCTTGGCCAGCTCAATATTTTCTTTAACGTGTTGAAGCTTCTTTTGTCCAATTAATGGAGCAAGTATGTATGGAGTGGATCTGGTTATTTGAATTATTTTTAATAGTTGATTATTGTAACCCAAGTAATCGGGTATTTTTGCACCAAACAATTTGGCTTGTAATAGCGGAACACTCGTAAAAACTCCAATTTTTAATCTATTGCACACCTCGAGAATAGTAAGTTTAGTATCTTTGCCAACCGACTGATTCTTGAGCAAATATGCTTCTGTATAGGCTAGATTGTATGGCAGCTGTATAAACCGAAATCCATGATCTTCTCCTCCTACGTCTTCTGCTATTCTTACCATATCTTCCAAAGAGAGATATCCTATTTCATTTTGAGGCAATCTAAAACATGTCCACGTTGCCATTCCGTAATATCTAATTTTGTTCTTCGATCTATACTCCTCATAAACTTGAAAAACCTTTCGTATCATTTCATCGAAATCACTCCTTGTGATGTCTTCGACCCAGCTTTCATAAGCATTATGAACATACACAAGATCGATTGTATCAAGTTGCATGTTTGTTAGTGACTTGTCAATACATTTACGAATATAATTAGGATTTAATACATTATATCCAGAGCTGATGTCTTTGGAGTCTATTATTCCTTGTGAAATGAACATTTTATGCATATATTCAAGTACATCAATTGTTGGATAATCACCATCATTGGTAATGTATCCGTTTTTTGTTGATATGAATACTTGATCGCGCGAAACAACATCATCGTCAATTAGCTTTTTCATTGCATTTCCTATATTTTTTTCTGATTTCATAGAGCGATAATTTATGGCAGTATCGATTATGTTCATTGCCCCGGACTTTACGCATTCATAAATCGCGTTCTCCATATCGAGATCATCTTGCGCCGTAATTTGTCCCAGATAGGTTCCCATACCCAAACTTGAGAAATTTAGGTTATCAAAAGATCGGAAGTGCGAACTTGCAATTCCATTTTTTATAGCATTTTCCTTAAATTTCCTTGTGCCTTCCGGAGTAGCAAAACCACGTATAGGTCTATATTCACTAACCAATGACTTGGACGTACTAATATACATTTTATATTTTTATGTGAATTGCTCAGCAAAAGTAATAATTCCGAATATCCCTCACCAAAGAAAATTGAGATTCTCGTGTTTGTAACACCAAAATAGGATCTGTAAATGTGAGCATTGTTACTCGTAATGATTTTCAATGCCTCATGAGAAAAGGGTAATATCAAGATGATCTCATTAAACCAACAAAATTTAGATTAATTTAAACTGGTGGACCGGTACCAACGTCCAGAGTGTCTCCACCGGCAAATGACAATTCTAGGTGCTAAGCCTAATCATAGATACTATAAGATGTATAAGAATATGGCTTGCCTAAGTTTAGGTACTGCCCACTGAATTTAGATACTATATTAGGAGTTTTAAATGAAAATCTGGCATGTAATCATCCTATCTTGAATTCATTGTTAGGATAGTCAAACTTGTCGGTTGGTTCTTAGTTTGACCAGATAGGCACCGTTCAATACACCATGAAAATAGAGATAAATAAATAACTTGTACGACGTTACCAGAAAAATATTAATACATATTTGTGAACAACTTAACTCATAGCAATGTCTAAAAGTAATAAGGACCATTTTGAAAGTATCTCAAAGGAATTATTGAAAATCAATTCTTCATTAAGGTGGATTGCCATAGCCGACTCTAATGGTAATTTGCTCAATATCGCCAGAAGAGATGGTCTTGAGCCCTTGATGACCCGGCAAGAAAATCAAGAATATACTCTAAATGCAATAACTAGACATAAATCGAGGATGAAATTTGAGGACAAACTAGGTAGACTTGTATATTCTTTGGGTAAATACGAAAAACTCGTAAGGATTGTTACTCCTATAAATAACAAATATTATGTTCTACTTACAGTTGATGTTGAAGAGCCTCACATTGATTCCCTTATGAGAGAACAAATAATTCCAAAGATAAAAGACAATATTCAAATTTTTGAATAGTTTATACTAATTGTAAACATAAACAAGTTTTAAATCGCTTGTACGTATTATTAGTAATATCCTCATATGACATATTTTTAGATTATTGTCAAAAATACTAGTAGGAATTATAAAGTTTTAAGGAGTCTAGGGATCTGTGCGGAAATTCCTACTAAGAAAGTAAAATATCATTTAGAAGGTTATGGAAAGAGACTAGAATTTTACTGTGACAAACGTTTTCAAAGATGGGTAGTAAATGCTACTCGGACATTTACTTAGATACGATCCCTAAATGGCGAACTCAATTACAAGGTGTCTTTATTCATATTTTCCATTAACACAATCAAGGATTTCGTACCCGACTAAACCGTCCTGTCCGTTACCTTGTTTATGTGCGTCGGTCAGACATTCCTTGTATTCCTGCTCACTCAGAAAAAATGCGGGTGAATTCTTGAACTTTTGCCAGTTAACTGCGTCATGGTCTGTGCATTCTACCATGTCGACGCACTTTGCGAGCTCACATAGAGAACCCTTGTATGCAAGCATTTTGAATTCCGTGGATGACCGAGTGTTAGAACCGTGGTCTTTTGGATCCCAGTTCATATGCGCGTAGCCATCCTCGCATTTGACATTTCCCGCAAATGAGTAATGGGTTGACAAAAATACTGTTAAGACCAGCGTTGCAAATAACGCAACAATAAAGAATCTAAACACAAAACTGGTCGAAAGTAATGATTAATAAACTTTATTTCAATAGTATTACCCAATTTTTTCTATTCACCCCCCAGTTTATTTTTCTTACCAAAATCGATTTTTCAAAGTCGTAGCATAGACTCATTTCTATCTGTGTTTCCTTTCTAACTTTATTATCTTTGCTTCTAACATATCAATTCTAGATTTCTCAATTTTCAATATTTCGACAGTTCTCTGTAGTCTATTAGCTGGGTCTATGGTTAAGTTATCAATTACCTTTTCATATTCCTCTTGCAAGCGTTTTGCTGATACTCTAACATAGTTGGAATCATTTCCTTTCAAGTTATGGCCTTCCAACAACCATCTTAATTCTGTCTTTAGATCTGCTTCGATTAGCTGTGTAGTAAAGAATTTCCTAAAACCGATGGTTATTCACTAAGAATTCATATCTTTAATTAATGCTTCTAGAGTTTTCATTTGACAAACGGAGTATTAATTAGCTCAGAACATACTAAAAGTCAAAAACATAATAAATAGTTTCTATTTTCTCAGTCTATGGAATATTCAAAGCTATGTGAATCTATATTCAACTTAAACAATGATGTAAGGTACGTAGCAGTCATAGATGATGCAGGATTGCCTATCGCTGGAGGGATGAGAGGAGGCATAAATTCTATTATGGATGAAAACAATGAAGAATTATACCTAACGCATACAGCATTGCGTAAATCTATGAGAGAAAGATTTGACAGTACTATGGGCAGATCAAGGTTTGCCTACGTAGAGAGAGAAAAGATATCGATTCTGACATTTTACATGAATGAGTATATTTTACTTGTTACAATGGAACCAAATATTAATTCACATACTTCAATTGACATTGCAGAAGACATATTGGAAATGATAAATGGAAAGAGACAGTAATCTATCTTGGTATCTATCATAGTACAATACGGGCATTTTCTTGTCCCAAAGTTTATTTCAGTAATTTTTAGTTGTTTAATTTAGATACCGGTTTTTCCATAATAATCCTTGTATTAGATTTATTTGGAACTGTGGTTTTTGCCGTAACGGGTGCACTCAGAGCGATTGAACACAAGTACGATATTGTGGGAATAATAATTCTTGCAACCGTAACGGGGATACTTGGTGGAGTAATGAGAGATACCATATTGGGCATTTTCCCTCCAAATAATTTTTCAGATACTATTCATATTGCTATGACTACAATAACTGCAATTATCATTTTTCTTCTTTATCATAGAACAAAAAAATATGAAAACCTGTTCAATATTTTTGATGCGGTAGGACTCGGTGTATTTACTTTTACAGGGGCTTCCATTGCTTACTCTCTGTTTAGTTCAAACATGGTATTAATCGTTATTTCAGGTCTGATAACAGCTTTTGGAGGGGGAATTCTAAGAGATGTATTTGTAAGAGAACCTCCGATTGTTTTCACCAAAGAAGTGTATGCGGTAGCCAGCTTTATAGGCATTATTATATTCCTTATATTAGTAAACATAAAAATGCAATTTGAATATACAGCGATTGCCGTAATTCTAGTTACTACAGGTGTGAGATTGATATCCATCAAATTACACTGGAATTTACCAAAGGTAAAGACATAAATTAATTTTAACAATCTTTCTATCTATAGAATTAAAGTAGTTCTAAAGGATGGCATGACCATGAATAGTTTAAAATTTCTTTATGCTAAGGTTACTAAC
Source organism: Nitrososphaeraceae archaeon (assembly GCA_035454925.1). Classification (GTDB taxonomy): domain Archaea; phylum Thermoproteota; class Nitrososphaeria; order Nitrososphaerales; family Nitrososphaeraceae; genus TA-21. Next base: position 7,508 of record DATIFZ010000036.1, on the reverse strand, counting down.
TATTTATATTTTTATCAAAATTTTGCCCAGTTGTTGTCCTCTTTCTAACATGGTATGAGCTTTCTGTACTTCAGTTAATCCATATACAGAATCAACTCTTGGCAAGATCTTTTTCTTACTGATAAATCCAATTAATTCTAACAGTTCTGATTTTGAGCCTATTAAAATACCAAATAACTGGATTTGCTTTGAATAAAATGTTCTGATTTGAAAATTTGCAATATTTCCTGATGTAGTACCACATAATGCAATTTTCCCACCCTTTCTAACACAATCAATACTCGTGGCAAAAGTCTTCCGACCTGCATTATCTACAACACCATCCACTCCTAATCCACGCGTTATTTTTTCTACTTCTAATGCTATTTCTTTTTTCTTTCGATTTATTACATTATCAGATCCAAGACAGCGTGCAAAGTTGAATTTAGAATCATCTGACACACTAGTTATGATTTTTATCCCTAATGCTTTTGCAATCTGGATCACCGCCATACCAAGACCACCTGTGGCGCCGTATACTAATAAAGTATCATCTTTCTTTAGTTGTAGTTTTTTAAAAATATTCCAAGCAGTCAAATATGAAATTGAGAGTGTAGCAGCTTGCTCTTCACTTATTTCATCAGGTATGGCCACGATATTTGTTTTGGGAACAACCACATATTCGGCATAGCCACCATTATGATTACTTAAACCCCCAATTATTGAGAAATCTCTACAAATCGGTTCATTCCTATTCCTACAATTATTACAATGATTACAGCTTATTCCAGGATATACAAGAACCCTTGTTCCTCTAGGAAACTGATCACAATCTCCCTCCAATAACCCTACAATATCGCTTCCGCAAATATGAGGAAAGGTGATCGGCATACCTGGAATCCCAATCCTTGTCCAAATATCAAGATGATTTAGACCACAGTATTTTATCTTAATTAGACTCTCCGAGGAATTTGGTATTGGAGTCGGAAAATCTTCAACGTATTTTAAAACTTCGACAGGACCATGACCATATATAGGAACAGCTTTCATATAATACCTATCACCTAAGTTAGTCTTGGATATTGTGCATTTCCTTTAGATCATCTTTGAATTGAGATAATTCCTTCGGAATCTCAGTTTTTATAGGATCCCTTAGTGAGTATCGCTTACCATCTTCATTTATAGATTCTCTTTTTTTAGTCCAAATTAGTGAATTAAAATCGATAATAGCTTTGGTATATTTGCGCATATCTTCATAGTCATTATTCTCAATAGGTAACCTCTTTAAATGAATACTTTCTTCATAGTATATCGTAGTCCATAGTTTATCTGTGATAAAGGGACATATAGGAGCTAAAAGTAACAATATAACTGAAAAACACTTATGGAGAGCATATAATGCTGAATTTCTACTATTCGGATCTTTATCATTATATGCACGTGACTTTACCAATTCAAGGTAATGAGATGCGAATATATTCCAAGTAAATTCTCTAATATGTGAAGCTGGAATGAAGAAATTATATTGACTATAACCTTTTATACATTCAGTTACTAAATTTGATAATTCCGCTATGATCCATTTATCTGAAGGTAATAAATCGGATTCATATGAAGGAATGAATTCAAAAGAAGACACAAATCTTCCTATATTCCATAGTTTGGTTAAAAATTTCTGAGCTTCAACTATCTTTTGCTCCGAGCATCTAAAGTCCTGGCCGTGGTTTGCTTCGGTTGCAGACCAAAATCTAAAAGTATCTGCTCCATGCTTAGTTATTATCGGAAAAGGGTCAATTACATTACCCTTACTCTTGCTCATCTTTTCTCCATACTCATCAACACCATATCCCATAATCCAGACTTCACTCCAAGCAAGATTCTGTGTTAATTGATAACATCGTAACATTGTGTAGTAAAGCCATGTTCTTACAATGTCTTTAGCTTGTGGTCTTATTTGTGTCGGAAATGTTTTCACAAAAAAATCATAATCCTTGTTATATTTTGTTACAAATAAAGGTGATATGCTGGAATCCATCCAAGTATCGAAAGTTCTTTCATCTCCAGTAAATTTATCGGATCCACATTTAATACATTTATCAATGGGCGCTTTATCTTTCCATGGTCTATAATATTTTCCAGGTTCAGGCAATATCGGTTCCTTACAATTGTCACAATACCAAATTGGAATTTCCGTTCCATAAAATCTCCTCCTGGATATGGGCCAATCTATCGCAACAGAATCTAACCAATTAAATAATATTTGCCTGTGCGCCTCCGGATAAAACTTCAGAGAAGATGAAAATTCTCTAAGCTTAGGAAGAAATTCAAGTTGTTTAATGTAGTAATCCTGCATTGGGACTATTTCTACTGGAGATTTACTTCTCTCGCACATTGGTATTCTATGGAGGATTGTTTCTTCCTTTTCGACGTAATCGTTATTTTTTAAATCTTCAATAATTTGTTTTCTGGCATTATCTATAGTTAAGTTGGCATAATTGCCTCCATTTTCACTAATCTTACCATATTGGTCAACTGAGACAATTTCCTTTAATCCCAACTCTCTAAATACTTGTACATCATTAAGATCTCCGTAGCTGCAAACCATTACGGCTCCCGATCCAAAATCTGATTTCGCGGAATGATGCGGTAAAATCTTCACTTCCCTATTAAATATTGGAAGGGTAACCTCTTTATTATGTATATTCTCATATCTGGTATCGTTAGGATTTACTATAATGCCTTGGCATGCAAAAATTAATTCAGGTCTAGTTGTAGCAACAATAAGATAACCGTTTTCATTTTTTAATTTAAACTTCAAATATACAAGAGTTGTTTTTTTTTCTTCATAAGTTATTTCTGCATCGGCGATTGTAGTTCCACAACTCGGACAATAATTGTTAGGCCTATTGGAGGAATAAACAAGTCCCTTTTTCCATAGATATATGAATGTACTTTGAGTTAATGCACGATATTCATTTGAATCAGTCCTGTAATACTCTTCAAAATTTGCACTCAGACCGATACTTTTCATAATTTGGATCATTTCTTTTTCAAGATCATCAAGTGATGTTTTACAAAGATTAATGAATTCTTCCCTGTCGGTCTGTCGCATCCTGATCTTGTGTTTTTTTTCAGTATAAATCTCTACAGGCAGTCCATTTCTGTCTATGCCTATTGGAAAAAATACATTATTTCCGAGCATTCTAGCTGTACGCGCTATCATGTCAATTTGTGCGTAATGTGCAGCAGCTCCTATGTGCCATGGTCGTCCAGATGGATAAGGAGGAGGAGTATCAATAACAAAATTATTCTTATCAGATACCTTGAATTCATAGATTCTTTCTTCATTCCACTTTTTAGATATTGTATTTTCAATATTCGAATTCCATATTTTTTCCTCAATTTTTTGTTGCATGTTTAGGTTAGAACTAATCCACTAGTGGGGTTCTATTTAAGTTCATGCTTCAAAAAGATTGGTTCCAAAATAAATGCGAACTTGCATTCAAAAGAAATCAAAGGAAAAAATTACTTTTCATTTTATATTCGCGAGAATATGCGCGCCCTTATTTACACCTTCATAAATATAAACGCCCAGCGCCTCTATATTTGGGGGCATTTTTGCAGACAACAATTTTATTATTATCGAAGAAAGATTTTCGACCGTCGCTTCTCCAGGCATGAGAAAGGTTGTATCCTTCGGAAGCTGCAGATCAAAAAATCCACGAGGACCATCAAATGAGATGTAGTAATGTATGCTATCTTCTTTGTAAACGTATTCCTTGTTGATAAAAAACTTGTGATCCAATACCGAAAGTGTGTCTTTGATAATCTTCTTTGCTTCACCAAAATCAATGACTAAGTTGTTTACCATCTTTCCGATTATCTCCACCATTACAGTAGAAGTGTGTCCATGAAGAATTGAACATTTTTCAACTAGAGGCAAAATATGAGCATAGTCAAATGCCAATGACGAATCCTCCAAAAAAATAGATCCTATCTGATCTTTCTCAGAATCAATAAATGATATAGTTTCAAAATCGTCTGATTTGACACCAAATTTTGATTTACCTATAGCTATGATATCAAGATCGGGATTATTCTTTTTTATTTCATTGAATTTATCCAGATCCTTGTCGGAGTCTAAAATCTCGATCAATTTGTTTTCAACCTTAAAATCAACTGGTACTTCTCTACCATTTGATAATTTTATCAAAAAGTTGTATTGATAGTCTTTCTCTAAAAATGAAAGTAATTTTGAGAAGGATAACTCCGTCTTACTCCTCAGTAAATTTCCCTTTCTATCAATATATTTGAGGTCTTCATCCAGAATTATTTTCTTCATTAATTTTATTTCAGAGAACCCAGATATATACGAGTTGCTTTTTCGTCAAATTCTAAATTCCAATATTTTCAAAAAAAATTCAAGAAACGGTTCCAAAAGATTATGTTCATGCAATTTAATCAATTTCTAGATATCATATTATTGATTGTTTAATATAATCAAAATCACACCAAAAGGAAAGTCTGCTATCTAATTAGATATACCTAATTGATATACTCAAAGGAAATCTTAACAAGAACTATAGCTTTTTATTAACTAAGAGTAACCTTAGATTAATGCATTTTATGTTCTTAAGATTGGCAACAATGTAGAAATTAAGTCCCGGAATATTCTTAATTGGTATTATTTGTATTCTTAGCTAGATTAACCGAATAAATAGGATACATTTGCTTTATCCCAGTTGAATATTCTCCAATATATTTGAACTGGTACATTCTTTCCAATATAGGGAATGATTTTAGAATGGTATAGAAATCTCCACCTATGGCTATTCCATTGGGTTCAGCCAATGAATTTATTTTTGCGCAAAGGTTAACGGTAGGGCCAAATAGGTCACATGTTTTAGAAGAGTTAGATGTAGCCATTTCTACTTTACCAAAATCAATACTGATTCGATATTTTATGTGAGGGAGTAGTTCCTCATCCATTTTTGTATTGACAAATTTATTTAATGATTTCATGGCAGTAGCATACTTCAATACTTTTTCAAATTCCTCTATATCATCCGAATTTGGTGTGTTGGGGAAATAACATATTACGCTATCTCCAAAATTTTTAATTATGTGCGCATCATATCCTCTAGCTATTGAGGCAATTGAATTGATAAAAATAGAATAGAATTTTCTTATATTCGCGGAATTCTTTATTCTGGACGTGATCCGAGTAGAGTTGATAATGTCAATAATGCATATACAACAATATATCGAATCTGTCAAAAATGATATTTCTTTAGAAATAAAAGATAGATCATCCGCTTCCTGAATGTCAATCATATTAGATCTTAAAGTTAAACTGAAGTCAAGCACGTACAGGGAAAACTGGTTCTTTGAACAATTCGGGTAAGTATCATACGATTTCTGCATGAAATCGCCAAAAGAATTGACATGGGAAACATATGTACTTTAGCAACCATTGCTATTTTACACAATACCAAAATATAAAGTTTTAATCTATTGTTACCAAATCTCAGATGGTATCAAGATAGTTACTAATTTTAATATTAACATGAATTTAAGAAGAATACAGTACTTATTCTCAGGACAAAGGTAAGTAATTAAAAAAACTATAAAAAATTTGATAAACGGAAAGATTCTCTAGCTTCAAAATATAATTCAATTGGCAATTTTACGATTGATTAGAAACTCTCATTTACATAATTCATAGTTACAAATTTAACTCTTGAAACGTGTGAAGAGCCTAGACTTGATGTATCATAATGATAAGACATAAATGAATTTATTCTTAGTTATATTGCGTTGTACAATTCTGACCTGATAGACGCATTATTTGCGACTGTAGCAGAAAATTTAGGAGGGATTAATAAAATTGGCATCGCTTTTTCGGGAGGGGTAGATAGTACATTACTAGCAATGATCTGTAAGAATATGAATATCGATACCACTTTACTCACTGTTGGTTTTCTTGACTCTAAGGACATAGAACACTCAAAATCTGTTTCGTACAAGATTAAAATGGATCACAAGATTTTGGAGATTGAAAAGAATGATTTTACTAAATTTTCAATGCAAATAAGGAATGAAATGACTTGCAAAAATATATCTCATATAGAAAACTGTATTGCCTTTAGTTACATAGCTCAATTGGCACAAAGTTGTGGTCTGGATGTAGTACTTACAGCTAACGGGTTTGACGAGCTGTTTTGTGGATATAATAATTTTCGATTAATTTTTAATCAAGGATATGATACTATTAACAGGGCTATTGAATCAAAGATTCTAAATGAATTGGAGCTTACAAATGAAATAAGACAAGTCGTACAAAAATATAATATCCGTATTTTACAACCATTTCTTTCAAAAGAATTTATTTCAATCGCAATGAAATTTCCAATTCATAACAAAATATTAAGCTATGATGACTTTTTGAGAAAACACGTAATAAGAAAGATTGCGTTATCTTTTGATATACCTCCAGAGGTAATAATTAGAAGAAAAAAAGCATTTCAGTATGGCTCGCTAATCCATAAATATTATAAAAAAATAGATTAGTGCAATTTGTAATTTCGACGTATTACTTTAGCTTTTTTTATGACGTTGTCTATTATTTTAGTCGAGGCCGCAAGATGATTGTTGGGATCAAATATCTTCTTTAATTCATTCATGTTTAAATCCGATCCAATAGATTGGTCCTGTATTACTGCTTCTTTAAAATTCTTATCATCGGCAAGAGTTTGAAATGCCACCCGCTGTATGTTATGATATGCCTTCATTCTAGGAATGCCTTTCTTAACCAATGCTTCAAGAATAAACTCTGCATAAATTCTTCCCTTTGTCTTGTTGATATTATCTAGAATTTTTTGACTGTTTACGGTTAGGCCTTCAATTACCTTTATCATACTGTTCATCATTTCGTCCAAAAGTATGACCCCCATTGGAATAGTGAATCTTTCGTTCGCAGAATTTGACAGATCTCTTTCATGCCATAGTGAAACATTTTCTTGAGCAACATTCGAAAAGGAACGAAGTATTCTTGCAAGTGATGATACCCTTTCACTCTTAATGGGGTTCCTCTTGACTGGAACTGCACTACTTCCCAACTGACCTTTCTTAAAGGGTTCCTCAACTTCACCTATTTCAGTTCTCTGTAAATTTCTTATTTCTATCGCGATTTTATCCAAGGTACACCCTATTAACGAAATAATAAATTGAACTTCAGCTAATCTCTCTCTTGGTATTACTTGTGTTGCAGCTTCTACAGAATAAAGTCCGAGTGACTTTGCAACATCCTTTTGAATCGCCAATGCCCTTAGTCCCATTAATGATCCTGTTCCAACCACACCCAAAGTTTTACATAATAGAAATCTCTTTTTTCCTTCTTCGATTCTTTCAATATGGAGTGAAAGTTCATTTGCCCATACTGCAAATTTTAATCCAAAAGATATTATACTTGCATGCTGTCCATGGGTTCTTCCTACTGATGGTAACGTCGAGTATCTTTTTGCCTTATT
>DATIFZ010000035.1:0-20406 GCA_035454925.1 Nitrososphaeraceae archaeon | reverse complement strand
TCCAAACATCCATAGTTGCAAATAGTGCGTTATTTGCTAGTCTGGTTGAGGCTATAGTACTTTCGGTAACATTGCTTACTGCTCTTGCATAATTCTCTGTGACTCTCTTTGGAGATGTCCAATATGACCAGTATGAATTTTGCACATTTTCCACGTATGGAATCCATAAGGATTGCATTGAATGAATAATTTCCTTTTGAGAATCTAGAAAATTATCTGCAATATCTTTTGTCGCTTGAATTGTCTCTTCTTGATATTCGTTAACCGCTTTTGTAAATCTTGGAATTTCCTTTATTGCCTCATCTGTCGTTCTTTTAACCGTAGATCTTGTTTCGTCCAAAGTGATGTTGAAGATTTCTCTATTTTTTTCCTTGCTTGAAGACATGTAATATGATCTATACACAATACTATATATATCTTGGTATTAATTGGTATTAAAAGCCATATAAACCCGCATTATTTTCTTGTTTCTCAACAAGGCGATTTGTTTCACTCTTGAAATTAGCGAGATATTTCATGTTTAAGGGTTCAGATTCCTAATAACCGTGATTCGAAAAGTAAGATTTTGGATAGTACTTGTAAGAGTTTGACAGGCGTAAACTTATTCTAATCTTTGCCTAGTGTACATTGAAAATGAATAACCTGCAAAAGATCATCCTATTTTCACTTATCATTATTTCTGGAGTTTCTTGGTTTCTATCCATAAATCAACCAGAAATGATGAACATCATGAAAAGCTATAATCCACTATTGATAGTCCTATTTACTGTAAGTTGGACTGTTGGAATGGCAGCCATGATGTTTCCAGCGATTATACCAATGGTTTTACTTTATAGTAAGCTACTTACAAATAATCAATCAGATTCAGATTCATCTACAGAAACCCTTCAACCAAAGCTATCTACATTTAAAGTCGGTATTTTTGTTGGGATGTACCTCGCGATCTGGTCCATAACTGGATTGGCTTTACTCTTGGCTTGGTCAATCCCTATTAATAGTATCGTTATGTTTCAAGATAGTAAAAGCCTTGGTATTATATTTGGCAGCATTTTAATTGTGTCAGGAATATATCAATTTACCTCTTTAAAGAACACATGTATTGGGTATTGTGAATCTCCATTGTCTTTTTTTATGCGGAGGTGGAACAATGGAATAACAGGTGCAATCAAAATGGGAGTATACCATGGACTTTATTGCCTGGGGTGCTGTTGGCCTTATTTTCTAATTATGGTATCGCTGGGATGGATGAACATAGCATGGATGAGTGTATTTGCCGCAATAATTTTTGGAGAAAAAATCTGGCCCAGGGGCATTTGGATAGCAAAGTGTGTTGGAATCGTCCTCATTATGTTAGGAATATTGAGCAGTATGGGAGTAATAATGTTATATGATAGTGTGATTCCTGCAAATACTCAGTCAGAAAATAATATGGTCATGTAACCTAGAAAAAATCTAAAATCCTTGATAAAGCCTCCCATCAAGAACGACGGTATCTACAGTAACAAATAATCAATTTGAATCGTTGATTATGATTAAGATCTTGCGTCTATGCAAACTACAAGATCGCAGCATGCAAGTATCCTAAAGTTATTGAAAAAGATATAGAAACAGTTCATTAGTATTTAGATTTTCACCACGATATTTCAATTCTGGAATTTAATATCGATGTTTGACCAGTATTCTGTAAGGCTAGGTGCATATCATATTGTCTTGTGATAGAGTTACTGATCAATAATTGTTTAATTCATCGTTTTATAATCGCAGTACTTGCCAAAATTTTATATCCTTGGGAACAACTAAAAACAAGGGAACTTGAGACCTAGAGAACTTTACGTTCTGATAATTTTGGCAATTTTGATTGGGGACTCTGATTATTTTTGCAGAACAAGAGGAAAAGTTGTACTTTGCTAATTTGGTTCTCAATATCAATTCATCTATTGCAGCAAGCCTGGCAATATATGTTACTATAAAAGAGAAGAACAGTAACAACAATCTTAAGGCAAATATGTTACTTGTCGCTGGACTCGTTCTATGGTTTCTTGCCAATATTGTCTGGGCTTATTACGAAGTATTCTTACATCTAATGGCACCAGTACCCTCTTTAGCGGATTTATTACTGTTCTCTGCATATTCAATTTTGACTGTACGTCTATTAATAGAGTACAAATCCTTGACAAATAAACCAGGTAAGAAATTTATTGGTATAGTAGCGGCAATCACCACAGTTTTTTTAACATATATTCTCACTCTCACACTTGATCTTTCTGTACTGTCCACTGCAAGGGGTCAACTAATGTTTGCTATAACCATAGTATATCCCGTCTTTAACTCTATCTTGTCATTTATGGCCATAATAATTTTGTATGGATTAAAGAACGAAAAAGAAAAAGAGAAAAGACACGACATAGCATGGAGTTGTGAATTAATAGGCTTCCTTGTAATAGTTCTTGGAGACAGTTGGTTTGCAATAATTGTTCTTACTGAATTTGTAGAACAGCTCTGGATTTCGGCATTGTTACTTTCTGCACATTACATTATGATTGCCGGCGGTCTCTTGTGGTATATCGGACTTGCAAATAAGTCAAATCGTACACTATACCATTCAATAAAAAACAACTTTAACAAAAGGAAAAAAACTGTTGTGATCAGTAGTATATTGATTCTAATCATGGTAATCTCAATTGCAATATACTCTTCAATTGGCTTCAACCATGGTGACGATGTTGAATCTTCAACAAATGCAAATTTTGAAATTATAACCCATAGCAAGTATAACGAAGTGCCTATTGGATTGATAACTTCTTTGACAGGTGCTTGGTCATCTGGAGGGAAAGCAATTAAGATAGCGGTACAGGAGGCAGAAAAGGATGTAAATGATTATCTTGACAATACGAATTCTTCCATACGAGTTAAATTACTTGTTGAAAATTCCAAAACGGATCCTGTTGAAAGTGTTAAAGCAATTAAAAGATTAACAGATTCCGGTGTAAAGATTGTTGTAGGTCCTGCCACAAGTGCTGCAGTAATGGCCGTAAAAGACTATGCAGTTCAAAATGATGTTATCTTATTAAGTCCTTCTAGTACTTCTCCTGCTCTATCAATATCTGGCGATAATCTATTCAGATTTGTTCCTGATGATACAAATCAGGCAGAATTTATTTCAAATAAAATGTGGGATGACGGAATACGAGTATTAATTCCGATGTGGCGTACTGACATTTTTGGTAACGAATTGGTCAAGTCAATGAAAGAGAAATTTGAAAGAAAGGGCGGAGTTGTTCTTGATGGAGTACAATACCATCCTCACACAGGAGAATTTGCATCAAGTTTACATAGAATTAATTTTATAATGTGGAATCAATACCTCAAAAAATTAAATAATATTGTTGAGAATACGACCCAAAGTTTTGCTCCTAGGAAGGTCAGTGTTTACTTGGCATCTTTTGATGAGGTCACACCAATATTAATTCAATCAAATGAACACCAAATATTACACAAAGTAAAATGGTATGGAAGTGATGCCTCAGCGCAAAATTTACAAATAATTAGGAATCATGATGCAGCTTATTTTGCGCAAGTGACAAATTTCTCAAATCCATTATTTCATGTCGATTTGAGTAATAAGACAGCAGAGACATTAGGTGCTGTGATCGAAAAAAAATTACATGGATCTACTTCTCTGACCTATCCCACAATTGCATATGATACATTTTGGATTGCAGCATTGAGTTTGGAAAAGATAGCCAATAACATGACAGATGAAATTGATGTTGACAATCTAAAAAAGATAATTATTACTACTGCAAGACTGCATCATGGTATTTCTGGTAATATTATTCTTAATGATGCTGGGGACAGAATAAATGCTAACTATGATATGTGGTCTGTGACAAAATCAAACTTGGAGACAGATCAATATATTTGGAAGGATGACGTGAATTGAATTTGCGATTACCTTCAGATTGGTTACGTACCAAAACCTTCGCCTGAATTAGGAACGAGAAACATTGGTTCCTGGGGAAGGGACTATTCAACGGTGCACAATTCTGTCACCAATAATGTCGCATTATGAACATTTTTGCTAGAGAAAATGATTTCGTTATTGTCATTGTTTGCATATTGGCCAGTTACTGTCAACAGGTCATCATAACAAAGTCTTGCAATTGCTCAGGCCAAAACCATAATCATTCGATTCGTCGTAAAATCTGGTTTAAACATGCCTGCCTTAAGTATTAGTACTATTTAAACAACCAAATGCAGTGGAATCTGTCGGACGCTTATCTTAATTTTTCAATATCCGATGGTTTCCACAAAGAATTTAACATATACAACATCTTTTTTATATACCTCTCCTTTGATGGAACCATAACTAACTGTCTTTTATAATATTCAATTAGGTGCTCAATAAGACATGTGGATTCCTGTTTGTTCACTTCAGATAAATTTGTTAGTATCATGCCATACCAGTACTGGACCAAAGCATCGTCGCCTCCCTTTGAAACTAGATCTAGTATAAACGAAAAATTAGAATGACATTTTCTACAAAGCCCGTCGTGGACATCTATGTATTTTTTTTCCACTACATGACCGCATTTGGCTTTTATCACTATTTCATATATTGTGGACAAGCCATATTAATGCTCTCAAAGAACAGTTGTAAAATGGAATTACCTTATATGTATGATAGGTTGCCTCAAAAATTAATTAAAAATTGAGTATCATTCGCAATACTTTCTAAGCATCTCTATCAAATTATCCGTCAATTATTATCATGAGATACAAAATTATTGGGTTTATCTCTACTGTCGGATTGAATGTTTATATCATGAATCTTGGGGAACAAAACCAGTTAGAGTGGGAGCTAACTCTAGGGTTACTCCACCAGGTAACTTCTTTACTGGCGAAGTAGATGAAGTCAGAGTCTGGAATGATGATCTAACTGTTCAGCAGGTTACAGATGCATTTTCCGGTACTTCATTCAATACCGGAAAACAAGTACTATACCTAGACTTTTCATCAACTGCCATGGCGGGGGATACAAATATGATCCTAGTCTATTACTATCTGGATCAAGCTAAGAAAATCTGAGCCAGCGAACAACATTTTGGCACAATTTTCAGAAAAAAATTAATCGCTTATCTTTATTTTTTCAGCACCAATGTCACGAACGAGGAAAAAATCTTCAGCCATCTGTATGATATCTCCGGGAGCAATCTTGCTATGACTTCGCTTTCTTCTCAGGGTTATTCCAAATGGTTTTTGTTCCTCTGCATCGAACTTGAGCCAGATCCTCCCAACATTGAGAATGTTCTTGAATTCGCATTCCCAGACCAGATCATATATAGTATCAAGTGCCTGTCGGCTCAGTCTATTATCTCTTAGTATCCCGGCTTGAACATCAGGTTCCCTGCAGAAATAGACACTTACCTTCATAAGGTTGCTTTAAATTTAGTACGCACAAATAATAATCTCACTAATTTATTCTCGTAATTGCGAAAATGAACTCAAGTATGCAATAATTCTCCGAACGCCCAAAATTTCCAATTTCGTTATGATGCCGTGGGGCTAAATCTCAAGCTCATGCGGACAATATATTAAAATACAATATGTGTCTCATAATAGACCAGAAAAAGGCAATACATTTGAAAAAGAATCCTCATGGCTCAAGTGAAGATCAAATTACCGACCCTAATGAACCGCCTGACGAAAATAAGCAGTTACACAGGTGTGAGACAATAGAAGATGGAACTGAAGCATTCATGCATTGGATGGGGTCGTGCGATAAGAAATCCCTTAAATCAGATAACGCGCTTGTTTTAGTTAAATTTGTTAATGATGAGCACACCGTGCTTTATGACACATCCTTAGCAAAGGAAGTTGAGGTAAAGTTATCATCGGGCATACCGTATTGTAACTATTGTAGATCTGATGATTGCGCACATGTCGGTTTTACTATCTGTGTTGAACAACTAGGCAGGCATAGACGCGATGGTAAGGAAGAAACAATAGAAGAGATAGTTGGTAGCTAAACTCTAAAGAATTCAAAATACAACCTTGAGTTTACAAGTTGTTTCTTTTTAATCAGATTCAAGTCCTTTATCCTCATTTCCCCTTTTCTCTACAACTTTCCATCCTATCTTTATCAAATATGGCGTAAGGAAAGTCGTAATTATGGTCATAGCTCCTACCATTGGCAGTACAAACGAACTCGTGGTTCCCACGTCGGCTGCTCCTTTTGCGACTACTAGCGCCAGTTCTCCTCCAGATGATGAAAGTCCAAAGGCGGCTTTCAGTGAAGCTTTGGGAGGGTAACCTCGTGATCTAGAAGAGAGATAAACGGTCAGAAATTTGGCCCCTATGGATACTGCTATTAACATAAGTGCTGGCAGTATGAAACTTGGTATTCTTGTAATGTCCATCAGGGCACCAATGGAAACAAAAAAGATTGCACCAAACATGTCTTTAAGAGGAGTGGTTAACACTCGGGTAACTGAGTGAACCTTTGATTCTGCAATTAGTACCCCAGCATAGAAAGCCCCTGTAGCAACAGATATTCCGATCTCAAATGCCATGAATGAGAGACCAAACGCTACTCCGAGAATTGCAACAACCAGGACATCATGTTGATTGGTTTTGCCAATTAGATTTACAAATCTGGGTACTGTTTTTGAGCCTATAAACAGAGCACCTCCGATAAATGCAAGCACAGTACCAATAGACACGACTAACTCCATTCCGGATAGGCCATCGGTAGATGAGACAGATTGTAAGATAGCTAACATGGATATGATGATAATATCTTCGATTACTGCAACACCGAGAATTATAGTCGAAGCTTCATCCTTTATCATACCAAGCTCATCTAAAATACGCATTACAATTACTGTACTAGTTACAGAAATGGCCAATGCTAAGAAGAGACTATCGGACATAGAGTATTTCACTGCCTGACAAACAAGAAAACCGATAGCAAATGTGCCTAATGCCTCACTAAAGGCTATGACCAATGCTTTCTTACCAATCCTTCTTAGTTTTTCTATAGGAAATTCCATACCCACCACAAACAGTAGCAAAATAACTCCTATTTCCGCAAACAGATTTAGAACATCAAAATTGCCGATTAAACTAAACGGGGGTAAACGGGCCTATTATCATTCCGGCAATGATATAACCTATTACCATCGGTTGCTTAAGTTTGTAAGAAACCATTGCCATTACGGATGCAACAATCATAATTACAGTAAAATCCTGTAAAATAGGACCAATTTCAATAACCATCTTACGCCATCTTCCATATTCCTTAGGCACCTGATTATAAATATCTTAAAATTCTGGATAAAGATTATCGATAACAAACATTGAACTTACAATACGGACAGATTTCTACTATGTTAATATAATAGACATTACTATAATAGAGACTAAACATATACATTAGGGCAGACTTAGATCTCAGATTTGTTCCAAACAAGGCCTGTGATCGAGGAGGTATTCGGCGTAATGAATTCCCATTTTTCATGATGCATGTCTGGTAAAAATTCAGAATCTATAAAAACGAAAATAAGAACAATAAAGATCTGTTTTTACTTTTCTCATCCATCTTCAAAGTTTACCTTTCTATGAGCACCATCACAGAATGGCTTATTCTCAGAAGCTCCACAACGACAGAGAGTATAATGTTCTTTGGACCCTCCTTGCCCAAATTGAATATCTTCTCCAGATAGTTCAATTCCTCCAGTAATATGGTAAGGTCCATTTTTTAACACTGTAACAGTGGGATTTCTTTGTTCCTTCGGATCTCTGTATTCAACACCATCGATGGAGTAACTTAATGCGCCAGACGGACATTTTCTCACAGTGTTTACTATATCATCCACTTTAGCACCATCAGGCTCGATCCAAGGCCTAGATCCTAATTTAAATACAGAAGAAAGATTATTAACACATTCTGCTGCATGGGAACAAATTTTTCTGTTATCATGGATTGTAATCTCTTTTCCAGGATAGTCGCGCCTAATGTCCTTAATAACGATGCTATTGGGGTTATCGTTCTTGTCTGCAGTCTTATTCTCACTTGAAAATCCTATTACACTATGTGTGCCATCGCAAAATGGCTTGTGCCTTGATCCCCCACAGCGACATAATGCTACTCCTGCGATAGTACCCAGTGGCTCTCCTTTAGAATTTAAAAGATTATTGACAATTTTGGGCTGGAGATCGTTTATCAGATAATACGGGCCGTTGGGTAGTGGTTTAATAATTGGTTTCACATTAGCACCCCATAAATGTTGGTTTCAGCGTCCGAGTATCCTCAATCGGTTACTCTGAGTGATAAGTTTGCTATCTGATAAAAAGTTCATCAACATAACACCACTTCCACTTTTCACCGGGTTCAAAGGATTTTATGATTGGATGACTTGTAGATTTAAAATGCTTTGTTCCATGTTTGTTTACAGAAGAGTCACAGCAACCCACATGACCACACGTCAGGCATAAGCGTAAGTGAACCCACTCAGATCCGATTTTCTCGCATTCTTCACATCCTTTGGTATTTCCATTTAAATCTTGATTAACTTTATCCATATGTTGACAAGAATCGGCAACTTTACTATTCACTTTACATCACATATTATCAACGGGACAATATTTAACTATTCAGTAGTTTAAACCAAACAATTTGTTAGCAAGTTTAGTCAAGACTAGAATTTGTCGTTCTAGTAGGTTAGAAAAATCTTATATTAATTACGAATTATCGGTATTATATGACTATAGAACGTATCTCTACAGGTATCTCCACTTTAGACGCATTAATTGAGGGCGGAATCCCTAAAGGCTTTACTGTTTTAGTTGCAGGGAATCCTGGCACTGGCAAGACTATACTTACAACCCACTTCCCCTCTGAGGGACTATTAGGAGGAGAAGCGGGTGTTTACGTTTCATTTAGATAATCTTATAACCAATTCTCAGTATGTTGTGGAATTTTCAAATTATATACATAATAATATTTATAGCGAAAAATACTAGGTAGTTAGGATTTAAGAATCAAATGCTTCAATTAAAAAGAGCCAAAATTAATCCAATTATGGTTCCTGATCCATCAAATTGGTGGGAATCAAAGGCAGTGTTTAATTGCTCGGTTCTCAATGATGGTAAAAACATACACATGCTCTACAGAGCGATTGGCGAATACGAGGATTATGTATCCAGGATTGGTTATGCCTCAAGTAATGATGGTCTGTCTTTCATAAGACGTAAGGAGCCATCGATGTATCCAGAGATAGAATACGAAAGTTATGGTATTGAAGATCCTCGTCTAACGACTATAGATGACGAAAACTATGTAACATATGTAGTACTTTCAAATTACGTTAGGAATAATCCCTCAGTATCAACAGCGCTTGCAAGGACAAATGATTTTTTAAACTATGAAAAACTTGGCATAATAACCGTAGAGGGATCACAAGATAAAGATGTTGTTCTTTTTCCAAAATCTGATGGCGATAGTGGACTTGGAAAATTCATGATACTCCACAGACCAAGCAGTTGGATAGGTCCAGTATACAATACAGATAGACCCAGCATATGGATTGGAGAAGGTGATTCGGTCACCAATTTTGTAAAGCACTCACTACTCATCAAGCCCGAACAGAGTTGGGAGGCGTTAAAGGTAGGAACTGGTGTCCCGCCCATTAAGACAAAAAAGGGATGGCTTGTTATTTATCACGGAGTTAGTGTGGAGCATATTTACAGTGCTGGAGCCTTTTTACTAGACACAAAAGAACCAAACAAAATTTTGGGAAGAACAAAAAACCCGATACTTGCTCCAAAAGAAGACTATGAACTAAAGGGTGATGTCAACAATGTCGTATTTCCTAGCGGAGCCTGTATTTTGGATAATAAGTTATTCGTATATTATGGTGCTGCAGATAAGGTCTGCTGTCTTGCTACAGTTGATTTGCAGGAGATGATAGATTATTTATTATCTGACGCATGTGCAATTGGACTTGAAAAGTAATGGCCTGAAGTTTGACAATTTCCCTACCAAGGTCAAGAGTAATTCTAATTACTCATTGAATGAACCCAAATGAGATTATTTTTGTACGTTAGATAACAATATTTTATATTTAATATTACTTTTTGAGTTTTCAAGAAGCTATGACGGGATCAGCCTACAACTACTTTCCTGAAATAAATGGCTTATTAGTTAAATTGAGAAAACTCTCAATTGAAGACGCCAAGGATATTAGTCAGTTAGTGACTTATAATGTATCCAAATCTTTATGGAAAGTACCCTTTCCCTACACTATACAAGATGCCCTAAATTTTATCGATTCAAGTCATAGAGATTTCATCTCACTCAGGGGTCTAAATTTTGCGATAGAGTACAAGAATAATACTAATGATTCTATTGGTTTAGTCGGGATAATAGGTCTAAAGGATTTAGATACTGCCAAGAAGAAAGGAAATTTAGGGTACTGGATTGGAGAACGATACTGGGGAAAAGGTATAGGAACTGAGTCTGTTGCCTTAGTTATCAATTTTGCATTCTCTGTTCTAGGATTAGAAGAGGTGTGGGCATATGTGTATTCTGACAACAAAGCTTCGATACGAGTTTTAGAGAAGAATGGGATGACAAATAAAGGCGATATGATGGAGTATAATCAGATGATTGGCAATCATAAATCTACAATTAAGTATCTGAAACAAAGGCGACATTCAAGAGACGAGTCAGAATCCTGATTAATATCAAGAAACGATCATCATACATTAAATTCTAACTTTATTTGCTGAAATCATAGATGTTGTGGAGTTTAATTTTCATCGAAATATCAGAATTAGTCGTAGCAAGAGGCACAAAGAAATATGAACTTTATTAATAAAATAAAATAAGATATTATTGTTTATATACCAATTTATGGGACAGTCATTAGTTCTCACTATGTAAGTATTAGGTATTTTGAGTGTAATCGTTTAAAAATTTTTTTAATATCCATCAACTTGAGCCTATTTGGATATTTTAACTCTCCCAAAATATGACTTTACTTGCGGTCTATACATGTAGTAAAGGATTATTCCACTAATAATTAATGTAGGAATGCTTGTTATGTTAGCACCCATTATTGATACAATACTAAATACTACAGATATTATAGCAAGAATTACGGTTATCAACCAGGCCCAACCTCTACCAGTAAACAAGCCCCAAGCTAACCCAAACCATGCAATTCCTAGTGCGATTGCCACAGATGAAACGATATAGACTATATTTATTATTGCGCCAGTTATGGTGGGACCGAATTCGGGACTTAACTGATTAGTACTTGTAAGGTTAGACATTTCGCTGGTGAGTTGTGAAGTTATTATGGCTGGAACAAGCAATATAGTAAATACAGCTCCAACAATAAGGATAATTCCGCTAACTATACCTAGTACGGCAACTATGGTAACACCAGAAGGTCGGTTTTTTTCCATCTTCTTTTGCTATCACGAATGTACGAATGCTATGATAAATAGTTTTAGTTAACATGAAACTTGATAGATCCATATTCTATGGATTTAGATAAATTTCAAAATCAAACATATCGTAAAAATTAGAATATATCTACCTACTATTCTTTCTCCTGATGTATTTCGGAAAAGTTTCATTAAATCATTTCACATATTTTCTTGCATTAAATATTTGACACTAAAACAGGCAAAATGATCTATGTGATACCAAATACAGCACTGATAGCTGGAAACCAAATTGCAATTACTACATTTTCTGCTGAAAGTAAATTTTGAGTAATTTAGAGTGCCTAAAAACTATACTGTCGACACATATCATGTTAACGGTCAAAAAATAGGATTTAGAATTAAAAACAGATCATTAATCCTTTATTTCTCTTAGAAATTGAAACTACAAACTATGGCGGCTTCTAGTTCATCCATCATGACTCTTCCTCATCTTCCTCATCTTCCTCATCTTCCTCATCTTTTTCGGCATCTTGTAATTCGTGGACCTCGTCTTTTATTTCTTCCATTTCACCTTCTTTTACTTCGTCTTCGGATTTTTCAGCCATGAAGTATATATAGGAACAAACTATAATAAAATTACTTCAAAATTGCAGTCTCTATTGATCAAGGATGATATTAGCAAAAATCTAGAATTCTACCACTACTCTTCCGCATGACAGGATTACATAGCCTCCGACTCGCGAATCCCAAATCGGCCATCTCAAGTTCTAAGATAGAGATCCAGAAAGTTTACCTTTACAAGTAGTCCCATTTTGTCCTTTTTGTAATGTGTTTCACATATTATATTTCGGAAGGAATTATTTTGGTATCGATCTTGGTTATAGCATGGAATAAATTACTTGAATTTATCTTGTAATAATAATGCCTGAAATGACTAAAGATGAAATTAAAAATTTTCTCTTGCAAGGTACTTTTACCGGTAAATTAGGAACGATTAACAAGAACGGGACATCACATGTAGTCCCAATATGGTATACCTTAGATGAAGAGGAAAATGTTATTTTTAATACAGGAGACAAATCAGTAAAGGCAAAAAATATTGCCCGTGATAATCGGGTACGTTTATGTGTTGATGATCAAGTTCCACTTTTTTCGTTTGTTACTATTGATGGCATAGCTGAAACAATTAGTAATGACCCAAACGAAGTTTATAAATGGGCCAAATTAATTGCCGCTAGGTATGTTGGTCAAGAAAAGTCAGAACTATATGGTAGGAGAAATAGTGCAGCAGGGGAACTATTGATAAAAATCAAGCCGATCAGAGTTATTGGTCAAAAGGATATAGCAGGATGGTAACCGATTAATCTGAAAACAGATCTGCCTGTAGGAAGAATAATTTATGGTAGAATAAATTCATTATTTTTGCAGAGCAGTTAATCTGAACTTTACACTGTTTGGAAAGATAACTTTTGCGCATTATTACTCAAGTCTTTTAGTGCTTTAACTAGCAAACATTCAGTCGCAGTTACTAAATCAGATTTCTGTTTATTTACAGCAATCAATCCATGTTCTAGGATGTTATCAATAAGCTGTTGCGCAAGATCTGGATTATCCAAGAGAAGTTTCCTAATACTATCTTCAAGTTCGTTGATTTTATTATTATTATTATTATTGGGTATTATAAGGTAAAATCAAGTTTGGCACTTAAGTCTGTTATGCATTGCCAATTCTGAGCACCAGGAAATAATCAGCAACTTGAATCAGATTTTTTGTCCTTAAAAGGAATAGGAATTTGTCTCTTTTTGCTGGAATTGGAAAAAAGAAAAGATAAGACAAGCCTTATATCTGAAAAATCCTTGTTGACGATAGATATTAAATTACAATGGCTAACTCCCAAAATTGGAGATTTGAGGGCGACTATTTTGAAGGCTGCAACTGTGACTCTATTTGTCCATGCATATTTCTACAAGATCCTGATAAGGGGCGCTGCAATGCAGTTGTTGCCTGGCATATCGAAAAAGGTCAGTATGATAGTATCCAACTTGAAGGATTAAATGTTGTCGCAGTATTTGTGGCTCCTAGTAATATGTTCACTGGACCCAAAATGAAGGCGGCCTTCTATATTGATAAACGTTCTAGTGAAGAACAAGTAGATGCATTAACCAAAATATTTTCAGGCCAATCAGGCGGGTTCTTCGCTGCAGCAGCTAACCTCATAGGTGAGGTCCTAGGGATAAAGACTGCTCCTATAACCTTTGAAATGCAAGGAAGACGTCGCAGGCTACATATCCAAGAATCCATGGAATTAGAGATTGAAGCAATGAAGGGTAACAATGCTGAAATTGATAGTTTGGTAACAAATCCATCATTTACCGTAGCACCCGGATATGATCCCATTATAGCTCGCTCAAGCAAAAATGCCTATATGGATCTTGGTTTTGAATGGGACTCCTCTGGTAAAAATGGGTTCTATTCTAGGTTCAAGTATGGTCCCTAAATCTATGGGCTCTGGTAAGTCAATTTCAAAAAGATTTGATATTACCAAGTATTGAACTAATCATTCTGGCTTATTTTCTATAGATTAATTCAGAATTCTTATTTTTTATCTATCGCACAGTTAGAACCGGACAATGAGCAAGCCTTACGACATCGGAGGTAACACTGCCGAGCACTAAGCTCCTAAGTTTGGATCTCCCTCTTGGAACAACTACAATTAAATCTATGTGCTTATCCTTGGCGTAACTTACAATTGCATCAGAAATTTTAATTGAGGCAATAATTTCGGTTTTAATTTTTACAACATCGTCCGTATTACTGTGTTTGTATATTTTTTCAGAAATCTTGCCAAGATATGATTCTGCTTGCTTTTTGAAATGAATTACATGACTTGGAAGGTTTACAGTGTCCAAATTTGACTGTGTACGAACTACATAAAGAACTACCAATATTGCGTTATAGTCCTGAGCAATTCTAGTTGCATAATCAACCGCTTTGTCTGCCGATTTACTAGATTCGTGTATAGCAACAAGAATTTTGGAAAACGTTTTCCTTTTGACTTCTATATTCATTTTTAATTCCAATTTTACATTACTGGCGGTATCTAAAAAGGAATTCTCCGAATATTCTAATTAACAAAAAAAAACTAAATACAAACCAGGATCATCATTTTATGGCTGTCCACACAACCAGCATTTTAATTCGAAGTTGCTCAAGCATCTACAACTCAAAAGGCAAATAATATTGCCCGTGCATGTACATATTTTACTTAATACTATCTTAGCAAGGCGGTAAGCCATTGAACAAAACCAAGCTAAAAGATTTGTTCGTTAGCTCCCTGGAGTCGGGCCGTATTCTAAATAATAATGGCGATTCAATGTCATTTGTCAATCCCGGAGACAAAATAAGAATCAAGAATGAAGCTTACTTTGGTCAGTTTGATCTGGCAATAGCAGTTCTCTCCCAAATTAAAAAGAAATCTGAGTTTGGTGGAACAAATGATTTTTACAACAATGTACTGATGCAGGACTGGCCAATTAACGAGTTTGCTAGAAGCGAAAAATGTAGTATAGATTCTATATCGTTCTAACCGGTTGAGCTTAATTTAAACTCTGATACTCTGGACGCACGTCTGCCAAATCAGATAATTAATGCGATTCTGACATTTGGAAGGTCCATCGTAGTTCTAGATGAAAAACATGTTAACAAAAGGTCTCTGGGTTTCTGTATTTGATTCCTGCAACTATTGTAGGCTTATATGGGACGAGAAAATTACTTTGGAGTCCTGTCCTTGTTTGGCAGATTTGTGAATGATGGAATACTAAATTTACCAAAGAGGAGTTTTGTAAATGTTCTGCATGACGATGGGATATTGGAAGATGCTGACAGACTTTATCACAGTCTTACGAAATTAGAACGTATAAGTCAAAAAATCGTTTTTAATCAGCTGTACGATTCTAGGATAGGCTTTCTAAAAGGGGAGATTGAATTCTTGCGGGAGTTTTTGAAAATCAAATCAAGAATGTCATGCATAAATGAGGAAAAAGGCATTGTAAATGTTAGCAAAAATCTAAAGGTCACAGATTATTTATAGTGTGGTCATGCCGTTTCTGACCAAAATAAATTAGGCAGATTAGAAACATTTGGTTTACTTAAATTAAGGTATTGGGTCAAGACCCAAGTCTTTCCATGGTAACAAATGAATATTTTATTCGTATTTTAGTCAATTTGTTTAGCGTTTGTTTTTTCGAAGGTTACTTCGAGCATCCGTTTATGATAATCGATCTTAATCGTTTAGTATTTGCTTCAGTAGGTAGATGAATGATTTCATAGTACCTTCTTTTCTCACTCTCTACATCGATCTCTAATTCCTTGTTAAATACAGTCATTTTGATTCTTTCCTTAGAAACGCCCGGAAGCTCTGGTATTACCTTTACTTCTTTTTCCCTTGTTATTACCTAGCATATGAGCTGTCTCTGTACAACACCCACAATTTGCTCGGCCTGGTATTCCAAATCTTCATACATTTGGTCTAATATCCAATCAATATCACCTTTCCCTGCAGAATATCAATTTCGTATAAGAATCTCTTGATCCTGTCAATTACATTGGCGTCAATTCTATTCTATCTGCAATATCATATTTATTACTTCGATAGTAACCGTTTTATTTTATGTTCTGTTGAAGAGTACCAGCATAACGTATGGTCAAGTCAAGCAATCTTTATCTTTTCCATACACTTGTCGCAATATTTCTCAACCAGGGAGATTCCCCCCATATCATAATGTACAATCTTTGTAGGTACTTCATGACATATGGCACAATGCTCACCTACAAAACGTCTAATATACTCCTTTTTCCGATATTCCGACAATCTAGGATTCGATAATTTTTTGCCGATGATTTTTAGTTTCTCTTCAGGATATTCGATTGCCGTTATCGTGGGTTTAGGTTTTCTCAAGGATACCTTACCTCGCCAATGACTCTACCTTGCCTACTTGGAGATAGAACTAGAATTTTCACATTTGAGCACCGGGTAATTTAATATGAATTTCGCGTCTTTTATAGTTCCTGTTATTATCTCCCTTTCACTCATTTGAATTAAGGTAACAACAAAAATTTAATAGGTAGTTGATGGCTTTTGCTTTTTCTGTTTTGCTCAGAACCACTTTTTCTTGAATCTGAACAAGGATGTCCAATTGTTATCCTTTGTGACTTGGATTCTTCTATTTCGAAGAGGAACTATTTCTAAAAGCGTTACTTGGCATATATAAAAATTTAATAATAAAATGTATGGTCTAATTTAACAAAATAGTACTAACATTAGAATCGGTTAACGGTAAATACCGACTATGTATATTTTAAAGGCAATCCTTTCTATTTAAACGACTTCTCCTTTTGCAAATCGGTCTCCAACACTGGTTATTCTTATCTTTGTCTTCTGTCCAGCCTTTGCACCTGCGACGAAAATTACAAATCCTTGGACTCTAGCAATCCCGTCGCCTCTCCTACTTATTTCTGATATTTCAACTTCATATTCCTTACCCATTTCAACTGGTTTTGGTCCTGTACCAAAACTTCGTCGGCCTTCACTACCACTACCGTCGTTTCCTCTGTAACTCATTGTTAAGTTTAGATTTATTCTTTCCGTAATATGAATGAATAATATGCCTGATTTTGTCTTTTTACTTCCATCATGAGAAGATCAAAACTACAAATTCATCTAAAGTTTTCATATTTATTTGGTTTGGTTTAGAAATTATTAGCTATCGAATATCATGATCCTGTAATTTCCTATACCCTAAATCAATTTGTTACCATTTCATGAGATAAAGAATCGCAATACCAAATTGTTGCCAACAAGGAATATAGGGATAGGAATTTGATTCGAATTCAAAAGGTTAAATCGAGTGAAAACAAGAGTTTAGTGGTCAAAATTACTAACAGATGTATTCAATGTTATCATACCAGAAATTATCATGTCCATGAATGGGAAGACGTGTGTATTGTCTAAAATGCACTTGCCATATATTTAACGAAAGAATAAAAAATTAGATGTATTCGTCCTTTATGAATCCACTGCAGCAAAACCTCAGAAATTTAGGCTTACAATCGTCACAAATAATTATTACCTTTATTACACTACATTGGTAATGAAACTAACATTTGAAAGGTTAAAGATTGTGGCTTTGATTGGATTTGGCATTCTATTGATTATGATAGTGTCGATTATAATCATATTCAATTAAACTAATCTTGCCAACACGAAATCTCACATTGTGACGTCGAAGAAAATGAATATTATTGCGGCAAGTGAATCAATCCATTGGTTTATCCAACTACACAGGTGAATAAGATAAAAAACTACTAGTCATAATTTCAATGAAATGTGAATGATACTCAATGCGGTCTGGCGAGTATGCGTCTTCCAAAGGCGTACCAGTAAAATTGTATTTACCTAGAACTGTCGTATCCTTTTAGGATTTAAAAACTAAGGCAATAGATAATAGTATCTTATTCATATGAGAGATTGGTTGATATCAAACCGCACCATGCAACACAACAAGTTGCCTGCTCTTGTCATGCCCTGTTTATTTTCGTTCGTAGCCATCGTCCAATCTGTCAATTGAGGTAAACGGTCAATTGGATTTAGCCGTCGTTTCCGCTGATAGTATTTCAATAAATGCAACGATAATTGAAGACCATAAAGGCACTTCCGATCCAAATCTCATCTACTATGATATTCAAAATTTTGATATGGGGATATCAAACCGCAGCGATCTTTGTCATACAGGTAACTGTAACTATTTCTTCGGAACTGAAAATAAAGAAGGATTTCGCATGGACAATTCAAGTGGATGGATGTTACACGGTATTTTGAAGGTCTCAGACGAAGGTGAATCGAGAATATTTCAAATTTATGGTTATTTTAGTAGCATCACTCCAAATGAAGAGAAAGATGTGGCATCGCAAGAAGCATTAGATGGCAAAATTCAGTTTTACATAGGGGATGACGCCTTGGGGAAAGAATATCAGGCAAATGGTTCTCTTGTCTGGAAAAGTGAAAAGAATGCTAACGTGTCTTTAGCAGGTCGATTATAATAAGAATTCCTAAATCAATTGGACATACCTTTTCATATGCGCTAATATTCAACATTTGGTTCTAGTCATATTTTGTGTAAAAATTCTTTACTTCCTTTAATTCGTGAACAGGATGCAATCTCATAAGGTTTATTTAAGTACTCCCTTATGTTACATGGATGACAACTACAAGCCTGTATGTTTTATTATTTGGAATCATTTTCATTTTGACAACAAATACATTAGCGATGCAGTTTGATCGTCTTTACGCCCTTCAGTTATCCGCTGTTCCATTCGATAACATACCAATCGCTAAAATCATTACTGATAGAGGTGAATACAATTTAGATCCTGACTTTTCGATTGATTATGGGGATGAAACTGTAGTTGAAAAAAATCTTCAGGCAAAATCCGTTGAGAACATGATATTAGAAAAGAAAATAAATGGCTCATCTCTGCAAATAGAATGCGATAGTAACGATAATTGCGGTACGAATCTGGCTCCAATGTCAACCAAGATCTATTTGGTTAGCGATTCCGAGACAGACGATATGATTGCGAATAATAACATCACTGCCCTTGATATAATAAGTAATGACTGCGGGAATCTCACTACTCAGGATTGTGCAAGTTTCAGTTTTATTGTACCAGCTGAAATAGCATCTCAAAGCTATAAACTTGTAATTGAAATTTCCTTTGACGAAGCAAAATGGCTGTTTATTAATTCTGTACAGATATTAAACTAGTAAAAAATTGATTAAGAAAGAATTTCCAAGCTCACATCCCTGACTTTAATATAACCAGAGCCATTATTTCTAATCCAAAAATATGACTTTGTTTCGTAAAGGTTCCTATCGATCATCCAAGGTTTCGGTGAACTATCAAAAATGTCCATTACCTTATGAAATCCATTTCCATCCATATAATCAATCTCCCCTATCTGATGCACATTTCCAGATTCATCCTTAACCGTTTGTCGTAATCTTACAGCTTTATCATTTTCTAGATTCATTGGAATTGAACCTGATTTGTGTTGATCATGACAGTTGTGGGTTGGTTCTCTTTTTGCATCCCACCCTTTAGTGTTGACGGCAAACCCATATCCACCAAATTTATTAGGATCTAAAGGAACACCTCCTTCACATGATTGGCCTTGTTCATTATGTCTTGATCTCATCTTTAGTGAACAATTATCCTTCGTACTCTTAAAGTGAGGAATCAGCACTATAGTAAGTATCGCATTGTAATTATTATAATGACAATATATTCTTCTTTTATCCCCTGTAATTGTACAATTGCCGTTACCATCTATTAAGCATAAAGTGTTACCATTGGCGCGAACTTCAAGTCTATCGTCATCAGGATCAAACTTTCTAAAACTTCTGTTGTGCCCATTGCTCCACTTTTCAGATACATTGAATACAGTCATCTAAATAGTCGTTACAATGAAGTATATTATCTTGATCATTTCTGTTTTTTAGTGGTGGGCGGTAGATAAATGAATTAGAATTTTCGAGGGAGTGGAATCTGGAAGCATAAATTAATGAAGGAGTATATGTCATTAATGTGGTGATCGAGGCGATTTATGACCGACTATGCCAGTACAAATATTGAAACTACCGTTCAAAATTAAAATTTGGATAAACTTAATGTTCGTTTGCAAGATTGACAAGTATAACTCAATACCAATATGTAGTATCGTAACTACCGCCCAGAAAAAGACTCTATTTGGCCAAGGCTTTTATAGTCCACCGGTAATATGGAATTATTATGAGAAGAGGAGTTGAAATGATGCCAAAGCCAACGGCTGCAAAGAATGGTCAAGAACGCGTAACTACAAAACCAGATAACACTAGACATTTGGAATATTTT